>JAGGRR010000031.1 GCA_021159465.1 Methanophagales archaeon | reverse complement strand
TAAAAAACTAGGAGGAAAATTGGAAAATTGTAACCTTTTTAGGGCTAATTTATTATCTTGCCTTAATATACTCCTTTTTTCTGCCGTTAAAAATAGGGACAACATGGTTTTACATAGGCCTTCCTATTGCTTTATTAGGATTAATCATGTATACGATAGTCACAGTGAACTTTGCTACCACCCCACTTAATGAACCCGTTACCAAAGGACTTTATCATTATTCACGGAATCCTCAGTATCTCACCGAATTTTTGATGTTTATAGGTGTGAGCATAGCTTCGGCTTCATGGATCTTTCTATTATTTTCAATTGTATACGAAGTTTCTTTGCTCAGTTTTGCAAGTTCTGAAGAACGCTTCTGCCTTGAGAAGTATGGCGATGCCTATCGTGAATATATGAACAGGACACCAAGATATATAGGAATACCAAAATCCAAGGAGAAGTGATTAATATGCCCCTTCGTTCGCACTATCGTCTAACAGCGGAAGCTGGGGTGCATCTCAAATGAAAGCTTATCTTGCGCTAACAGTGCTCTGAGAATCAATCCGAAATATGAAAATGCCAGAAAGCTAAAAGAAATGTGTGAAGAAAAGGTTCAAGCATGAAAGGTTTCGGGCAACTTCTCTTAACAGCGGATAAAAAGCTTCGCCCAAACTGCCATCGGCAACTTCTTTTATCCGCCGGGCGTTAGACGACATCCTTTAAATAGGAAAAGACAGATGAAATAGCAAGGAGGTGAGAAATACAAGGCTGGAGAAATCGAGGCAAGAAAATTTAAGTTTGACTGGGAAGGTGTGTTATCAGAGATACGGGAGAATTTTTCTTCTGTTGAGTTGCAACATAAAGCTCCGGAAGTGGAGATAATGTTTTTAGTGGATACAATTGTATTTTTGGAGATCCTCCTGAAGCGGGATAAGAAAGAAGATTGCAAGAATTTGTTGAAGATATCATGCCCAACCACAAACTCCTTTCATTGCCAATGGAACAGGAACAGTATAGAGAAGTTGTAAACGTCAGAAAAGGCATGAATTTAGATTTTGATGACGCTTATCAGTATAGCGTGGCTAAATATTATGGATTGAAAGTTGTTACAATGGACAGGGATTTTGAGAGGATAAAGGATTTAGAGATTTTAAAATGGAAGACTTAAAAAATAATAAAATAAAAATTCCTGGTATGCTTTATATGTTTTTTTCCTTTATTCCCTGGATTGTTTACTGGGTATTGTGTGACATGGGAAACATACTGGGAATCATTATTCCTCTGGTTATTGCCTTACTGCTTATAATACCACAAATTCGCAAGAGGGATTTCAATCTGATGGATATTACCTCTCTTCTCTATTTCTGCATAACCATTACTGCTACATTTATCTTCAACCTGAACATATTTGTCGAGAAAAGTGGTTTTCTTGGCTACTCTGTTTTGTTTCTGATGGTATTGTTTTCCCTGATTATCAAACAACCCTACACACTTCAAGTTTCGAAAAGAGACTATCCGGAAATCTACTGGAAGGAGAGATTATTTCTGGCCATTAACAACATAATCACTGGGGTCTGGGCGGTGATCTTCATAGCAAACGCGATCACATTTTTACTTCTAAATGCAACTTCCGCCGTAATACTCTCAAACACCTTGATCGCTCTTGGTATAACATTTTCAATTGTTTTCCCTTTAAAAGCACCAGCTTATTTTGCTACAAAGGAATTCAGGAAATACGATTGGAGTGTTGATGTAACTCAAAAGCCAAAAGGAGAAAACGAATACGATGTTATCATTGTTGGTTCTGGTATAGGGGGATTAACCTGCGGTGCTTTACTCTCAAAAAGAGGGTACAGGGTTTTAGTTTTAGAGCAACATCATCAAGTCGGTGGTTACTGCTCTTCTTTTAAGAGGAAAGATTTTGTTTTTAACACAGGAGTTGAAAACGTAAGCGGACTGTGGGAAAAAGTACCTGTAACCTATCTTCTCAAAGAACTTGGCTTTGAAAAGGATGAACTTTTCGCAAAGAATAAAATGAGATGCATCTTTAAAGGTAAAGAGATCGATGCCAGCAACTTGGAAGAGTTCATAAAAGCTCTCTCAGAGATGTTCCCAGAAGAGAAAGAGAACATTTACGCCTTCTTTGATGAAGCTAAAAAAGCCTACGAGGAGTGCTACAAAGACTTGGTTTATGGTGCTCCTCTACCAGCTGAACTAATCGTTAAGGTTTTTGGAGCAAAAAAGCTCTTGGATTATCCTAAGGAACATCCACACTTCTACGATTGGATGAACAAAACGTACAAGCAAAGACTTGATGAGTTTTTCACTAATGAGGATTTGAAGACTTTACTCTGTGCTCTGCTTGGTTACTCAGGAACAGAGGCGGAGAAAACACCTGCAAGCAGCGCGCTTACCGCTGTAGTTTCATACTACCTCCATGGTGGATATTTCCCGAAAGGAGGAGCACAGAGATTTGCAGATAGCTTAAAGGATTTTATAGAATACAATGGTGGCAAAGTCCTGACAAGACATAGGGTGGATGAGATATTGGTCGAAAACGGAGAAGTTAAAGGAGTAAGGGTTGGAAATAGAGTTTTTAAGAGTCCTATTGTTGTGGCTAATGCAAATGCAAAAACTACATTTCTGGAGCTTGTTGGAGAGGAGAGATTGGATAGAGACTTCGTAGAGTACATAAAAAAGTTGAAGATGTCCCCTTCCTGTTTCATGGTGTTTTTGGGAGTAGATATGGATTTATCGGGCTATCCGACGATCATTGAGAACCTGGATGAAGGCTGCAGCATCGCTATATACTCTAATGCAGATCCAGGTTTAGCACCCAAAGGAAAAGCAAGCGTTACAATATTGATGGGTGCCAACTACTATGATTTTCCAGAAAGGGGAACAAAAGAGTATTTAGAAAAGAAGAGAGAGTTTGCGGAGTTACTAATCAAGAAAGCTGAGAAAAATATTCCCGACTTAAGCAAACACATAGTCGTTCAGGATGCAGCAACGCCAAAGACATTTGAAAGATACACATCAATGCCTGAAGGGGCTTTATATTCCTTTGATCAATCAATCGGAGTTAAAAGACCATACTTTAAAACGCCAATAAAGGGCTTGTATTTGGCAAGTGCTTCAACTTTTCCCGGAGGTGGAATTGAAGCTGTCGTAATCTCAGGAATTATTTGCGCAAACGATATATGTAATTGGGAGGTTAGGGTGCAATGACTAACTCTTCGCTTTGCTTTACAAAGCTTCGACCCTTATGGGTGCGTATAACACCGGACATACAGCTACGCTTTGTTCCGCCCAAATTTTGAATTTAAGTTATGTTACTTATGGAAACATTAATGGGAGATATAGAAACAATCTATTTAAAAATGGATTATAGCAAAAATCATACTTGAAGCTATTGGTTCTGGAAGAGCAAAGAAAACCGCAAGCAGGCTGAAAATACCCGATGTAGAGCGGTTTATAGACATAATGAGAATCATTATGGTTGCAAATCTCGTTCCACCGCTCGATATATGATATGGGCTGGAAAGGGTTATTTGCTTGACATTTGGAATAAGATCAGATCAGGCAAGAATTCCTTAGGCTAATCGAGAAGTGGGAAACGTTCAAGGAAAAACGGAGCAGAATCGAGGTATTATTCAATATTGTGAAGAATACGCTTGGATTGAAGCGTTTGCATCAATATACAGGTAGAAGTGTTGAAAAGAGAGTGTTTTGTACCTTCCATTTAGCTTTCTACCTCATACAGTTGGCTGAAGGCATGGGGATAAGTGCGAGAGAGCTTGTTTATTGGTGAGAGGAAGAGGGGGTTAATTCAAAAATACCCGGCTCCAACTCCAGCTTCAGTCTCAGTCTTCATGATACCACC
>JAGGRR010000030.1 GCA_021159465.1 Methanophagales archaeon | reverse complement strand
CTTTTCCTTTTACACGCTTCCTATTTCGCTCCACCTCTCGTGCGCACATTTCTATTTTGTTTTTGTTTTTTGTTTTTGCACAATTTTATATATTGTCTCACCTCGTGTTTATGTAAATCCCCTACAAAATCCAGATATGCATTGACAACTTCCTCCGCATCCCCTATCGCTATCACTTCCCCCTTATTCAGGAACATCGCCCTTCCGCACAAACTCTTCACCGTTTCTACATCATGTGATACAAAAACTATCGTTGTTCCGTTATCATTGAGCTTATTTATCTCGTCTATGCACTTACGCTGAAATTCCATATCCCCCACTGCCATCACCTCATCCACGAGTAAAATATCCGGCTCCGTCGCCACCGCCGTTGAAAACGCCAATCGTGCATACATCCCGGATGAAAAGTTCTTTAATTTCATATTCTCAAATCTTTTGAGTTCTGCAAATTCAAATACTTCTTCGTATTTCTCTTTCATCTTTTTCCTTTTCATGCCCATCAGTGCACCATACAGATAAACATTCTCCCGTGCCGTTAATTCCGGATTGAATCCAACACCCAGCGCGAGAATTGGCGTTATCCTGCCATTAACTATTATCTCTCCCTCGTCTGGATAGATTATATTAGCGATAATTGCAAGCAAAGTGGTCTTTCCAGAGCCGTTCGGACCTGTGATACCAAAGATTTCGCCTGCTTCGACCTCAAAAGAAACGTTCTTTAACGCCCAGAATTCTTCGTACCTCTTTTTACCCTTTACAAATGCTACTACTTCCTCAAATAACGTGTTCCTCCTTTCGCTCGGGATTCTGAATTTCTTTGAGATATTTCGCCCTACTATCATTTCAAATCACTTCTGCAAACCTCCTTTGCAATCGCCTGAAAACCAAATGCCCCACTATAAAAACCAGACATGAAAAGATAAAGACATAGCCAAAGTCAATCACATCAGGAAAAGTGTTATAAAGCATTACACTTCTATACATCTCTATCAACCTCGTAATCGGATTTAGCATGTAAATCGGCAGTATATCTGCAGGAATTATGCTTATTGGATACACGAGTGGACTCGCGAAGAATAAAATATTCACTACCACTTCCCATATCTGGTTTAAATCCCTGTAATAAACCGTAAAAGCTGATAGAAACAGGTTCAAGCCATAAACTAATAAAAAATATACTATGTGAAGGATCGGGAGCAATAATATCGGCAATCCCATTTTCACTCCAAAAAAAACCAGTATGGGTATTAAAATGAGCAGCTCAATAAACGAGCTGAAGAAATAAGACAATGTGGTTGTAATAGTGGGTATTTCTCTTGGTATGGATGTTTTTGTCACTACATGCGCTTTGTTTATTATTGACATCATGCCTACCGAAGTACCTATTGATAGAAATCTGAATACAAAAATGCCTATTAACAAATAAAAAGCGAAGTTCTCCACCTTAAATCGAAATACGTTGCTGAATACAAAATATAAAACGATGGCAAGCAAAAAAGGACTTAGTAAAGACCAGCCCACACCTAACAAAGAGCCCCTATATCTCAGCTTAAACTCGGATGCTGTAAGAGTTCTTATGAGGTCCACTTGCTTTAGATAGCTGAACATTGCCAATACCTGCATTTCAATTACTTATGAAAAGATGAATATAATAAAGTTTTTTGTTTATGTTTCCGTTTCCGTTCCCGTTCCGCAAATCTTTGATTATTTTAATTTTATTATCTGAAAGACAAATACAGTTCAACATAATGCAAATAGATGTTTCTATCATCATCCCCACAAAAAACGCTGGCAATGAATTTGATAAAAGTCTCTCCCGTATATTCACGCAGAAAACGAAGTACAGGTATGAGGTCATTGTGATTGATTCCGCTTCTACCGACACTACACTTAAAATTATTGCTAAATATCCTGTAAGGCTGATAAAAATCAAGCCTGAGGAGTTCGGGCACGGGAAGACAAGAAATCTTGGCGCAGGTCTGGCAAAGGGCAGGTATCTTGTGTACCTCACACAGGATGCCATACCTGCAAATGAGAATTGGCTGGATTCGCTTCTCAAAAACATGGAAACGGCTGAAGATGAGAAGGTTGCCGGTGTTTACAGTAGAACCATCCCAAAATCTAACTGCGACCCTTTTGAAGCAAGATATATTGCAAAGGCATGGGGTGCCGAGAGGGAAATAAAAGAAATAACGGATTATGGGGAATATAAAAGGCATTACAAAAAAATCGTGTTCTTTTCCAATATCAGTTCCTGCATACGAAAGGATGTGTGGGAAAAGTTCCCTTTTTCTGAAAACCTGATAATGGCTGAAGATCAAGATTGGTCGAAAAGAGTCTTAGAAGCTGGATATAAGATTGTATATGAACCAGAATCGGTGGTTTATCATTCCCATAACTATTCTTTAAAACAACTGTTTAAGAGGTATTTCGATGCCGGCACCGCGCATAAGCAGGTCTTCAAGGATAATAACAACGTATATTTGCCATTAATACCCCTCTTTGCAATGGTCGTGACCATACTGGATTTGAGTTTTATGAGACAAACAGGATACAATCTCCATTCTATGATCAAATGGATACCAAAAGCTATAATCAGACACTTCATCGAGGCTACGGGGTTTTGGCTTGGTTTACATTCTAAATATCTGCCAGAAAGAATGCTTAAAAAATTCACAATGTACGGGAAGTACAGGTAAGAAGTACTAAGCCACTATCTCTTTATATAGGTCCAACGTGCTCATAACCACTTTGTCCAGAGAAAAATTACTCGTCACGAGTTCCTCACCATTTTTACCTAATCTACGCCTTAGTTCTTCATCTTCGACCAGTCTCAACATAGCTTCTGCTATGTTCTCAGGATCCTTAGGCATCACGATCAACGCGTTCACACCGTCCACACAAATACCTGAAATAGCACCGACATCTGTAACAATCACCGGGAGTCTCGCTGCCCAAGCCTCTAACAGGGTCAATGGCAAGCCTTCCCAGAGTGAAGGCAATACAAATGCATCACTTGTGCAGTATAATTCTATCAACTTCTCATCCTCTACTCGCCCCAGAAATGTCACATAGCTCCCTAACTTATATTCTTTTGTTAAATTCTCCAGCATCTCTCGTTGAGAACCATCGCCGACTAATAGAACCCGAAAAAATTTCGTCTGCTCTATCAAAATCCTCGCTGCATGAATAAGATACTTGACGCCTTTTTGCTCCTCTAATCTACCTACAAATAAAAATCTAAAATCTTGATTTTTTTGCCGCTCCGATTTCTCTTTATCAAATCTCAATCTCCCTATGTCCACACCATTTGGAATATATACCCCATTCTTAATCTTTGCTTCCTCAAAATCTCTCAAATTGTTCTTGTCAACCACTATAATCTTCTTGAATCCTGCATGCTTCAGGAAAAAAATCTCTGCAAATCTCTTTATGAAACTGTGTTGGTTATCTATAAAGGAAACCCCATGACATGTATTTACAACTGGAATGCGGTGTAGTCTGGCGGATAAAGAAATAAAGAATCCCAAATCCGCAGAATGTGAATGTATCACCTCCGGCTTCAATCGCCTTAAGTATTTCAATCCCCAAAAAAACAGGATAATTAAAGATATAACCCTGCGAATCGTTATTCTGTCTAAATTGGTTGCTTTTTCTTTCAATCCAAACTTGAATACTTTTTCTTTATCTTTAATTTCTGGACAATTCGATGTGAGAATAAGAACTTCATGCCCCTTCTTTGTTAGTTCTTCTTCTAAGTTGGCTACAACAACAGCATCACCACCTGATGCATCAGGATATTTCTTTGTGAGATATAGTATCCTCATTCCATTTGTTTACCCTCTCACACACAATTTTACTATGGCTACTGTTACTGCTACTTATACGGTATATAGAACCAGTCCCAGGGCTTATTGCATCTTATATCATCCTTTTTTCCATTTATTATCTTTGGCACAATTGTTTTATCATCCCATGGTCTCCTCTCCTCATCGGGATTCTCGTAATCGTACAGTCGATTTACAAAATAAACCAGATATGCTCGCTCTTCTCCAACTACCTTGAATCCATGCCAGTAATGACCAGGAATCCTTACAACTTGTGGATTCTCACCAGTCGAAACAATCTCATCCAGTTCCTTAGTCTCATCATCGTATGCACATATCTTCATCGCCCCTTTTAAAACTACAAAACAATCTACTTGACCCCTCAGGTGGCGATGCCATGCCCTCACCACCCCCGGATAACTTATTGAAAAATTCGCTTGCACAATCTCCTCTTCATCTTCAAATAAATCCCCCCAGTCCCTCCTCATTATCTCCGTAAAGAATCCTCGCTCGTCTGCAAATCTCCTTAGAGGTTTAACTTCTATTCCTTTGAGCATTTTCCATCTTCTCATTATATTTAAGTGTTTTTAATGCGTTTGTATTTTTCTGTCACCCTTTGGAGCATTTTCCAATCTCCTCCTTTAAAACATCCAATGCCTTATCTAAATCGTAAGGCTTTTCCTTTAAGTATCTTGATGCTTTTGATGTATCCAGAGATGAATCTTTAGGACGGGAGGCAATCCATTTCATTTCCGTCATTCTCACTGGTAATATTAAATCTTTATCCAATCCAAATTTGTTGGCAATTCGCAATGCAAATTCATATCTTGAAACTCTTGTCGCTCCTGCTAAGTGGAATATCCCTTTTAGTTCTCTTTCTGTCACTTCTAACAGCATCCTCGCTAAATTCGTATTCAAAGTTGGCGTTATAAATTGGTCTGTAATAATTTTCACCTCTTCTCCGAGCCTGAGCTTATCTATAAGCCACAATGCAAAATTCACCTTCCCACTTGCTGGTCTCGCACCGTAGATAACGCAAGGTCTTGCTATACATGCTATACAATTGCAATATTTCTCACCCAGTAATTTTGTACGTCCATAAAAATTTATTGGATTCGGCTCATCCTCTTCCCTATACATCCCTTTATCTCCTGAAAATACATAATCTGTTGACACATACACTAAAAAAGCTCCAAATTCGTTCGCAAATTCTGCTATTCTTCTTGTACCTTCTGCATTAATCTCATAAGCCAACTTCTTATCTGCTTCACAAGCATCAACATCCGTTAGTGCCGCAGTATGGATTATAATTTCTGGTTTTATCTTGTAAATAACCTCTAAGTCCTTGTTCCTGGTCAAATCAAACTTCACAGGCTCTCCAAATTCTGGCTTGGTATGACAATACCCTGTATAAACTTCATACCCCCAGTTATCCTCCGCTATTTCCGCAACCTTACCCCCTAATAAACCGCTTCCACCGGTAATGAAAACTTTCATACTATTCCCTTCCCCCATTGCTCTTTACCATTCCAATTTCCAGGGTGTTGGATGCAGAATCTTTTCATCAATCAACGGCTTCCACCACTCCTCATTCTTCAAGTACCATTCGATTGTCTCTTTTAACCCTTCCTCAAACTTGTGCCTGCACTTCCAACCTAATTCCCTGACTTTGGAAGAATCAAGGCTATACCTGATGTCATGCCCAGGTCTGTCTTCTACAAACTCTATTAAATCTTCTTTTCCTAATGAGTCCAGGATCTCAGTGACAACCTCCAGATTGCTTCTCTCATCACCACTTGAGATATTATAGATTTCTCCTCTATTTCCCTTCTCTAAAATAATATTTATCGCCTCACAGTGGTCCTTAACGTAAATCCAGTCCCTTACGTTCTTCCCGGTCCCATAAACCGGTATCTTCATGCCCTGCTTAGCCCTGATTATTGTCTTTGGAATTAACTTCTCAGGAAATTGATACATACCATAGTTATTCGTGCATCTCGTAATCACAGCATTCAGTCCATAAGTTCTAACATAAGCCAGAACAAACAAGTCAGCAGAGGCTTTGCTTGCTGAATACGGAGAAGAAGGCTTTAACATATCATCCTCTTTGAAAGAACCTTTCTCGATATCTCCGTATACCTCATCCGTGCTTACATGAACAAGTTTTGCCTCCTGATTAACCCTCCGTATCGCCTCAAGTACTGTGTAGGTGCCCTTTACATTGCTCTCAACAAACGCATAAGGATTTGATATGCTTCTATCAACATGCGTCTCCGCGGCAAAGTTCACTATTGCATCAACGTTCTTAACAAGCTCACACATTAGCTCATAATCGCAAATATTACCCCTGACAAATTTGTATTCGTATTCCAGATCTTTTAAATTGTTCTCGTTAGAGCCATATCTTAACGCATCAACTACAATAATTTCCATTTCCGCTTTATCTTTATCTGCCATATGCCTTACAAAATTGCTTCCTATGAACCCCAATCCACCAGTTACAAGTATCTTCATTTTTCTCATCCTACTATCTCTGAGTGGTCACCCACAATTAGTTTCCTGCCATTTGGCAAATCCGATTTCCTTTTTATCTTTACTTCCTTCCCTATCAAACTCTCAATGATTCTCCCTCCTCCTATTATTTCCGATTTCTCCATCACTATTGAATCCTCGATCTCTGTATCTTCTATTATACATTCCTTTCCAATACTCGTGTAAGGTCCTATGTAAGAATTTCTTATCATGCAATCACATCCAATCAGGGATGGTCCTTTAACAATGCTGTTTTTTATCTCTACCCCTTTCTCGATGATAGCTCTTCCTATTATTTTTGAGCTTTCCGCAGTACCTTCGTTTTTCGTTTTGATATCATCTAAAATCAACCTGTTAGCTTCCAGAATATCTTCGGGTTTCCCTGTATCTTTCCACCAACCCTGTACCTTTGTCCAGCCCACCTCGTATCCGTTATCAATCAGCCACTGAATTGCATCAGTAATCTCAAGCTCATTCCGCCATGAGGGTTTTATACGCTTACAGGCTTCCAGTATAACAGGTTTGAAGAAGTAAATGCCAACCAGAGCGAGATTGCCTGGTGGAACTTTGGGTTTCTCAACGAGTCTTTTTATTGTACCATCTTCGTTAATATCTGCAACTCCAAATTGTTGCGGATTCTCAACCTCTGTAAGCATTATACTCGCATCATAATTGTTCCCTTTAAACTTCTTAGCGTGTTCTACAATCCCCTCTCTCAAGATGTTATCCCCCAAATACATAACAAATTCGTCATCTAAATAATCTTCTGCAACAAGAATGGTATGTGCTAATCCCTTTGGTTCGCCCTGATAAATAAATTCTATCTCTGCACCTGCATCCACATCCCAGTTTTCTGATTTTACAGTTTCTATGACCTGTTCTTTGTTTGGTCCCACAATGATTCCTATTTCCTTAACACCCGCTTCGATTACGTCTTCAATAGCATAAAATAGTATCGGCTTGTTTGCAACAGGGATTAACTGCTTTTGCTGTGAGTATGTAATCGGGCGTAGTCTTGTGCCATAACCACCAGATAGTATTAACCCCTTCATTTCATTTCTACACCTCTTCTTTCTTGCTTGCTATACTATTACTATTAGTATTAGAGTTAGAGTAGTCAGTAATTATCTCATTATCTCACCATAAGTAGCTTCGGTTAGATTTGCTATTTTGTTCCAGTCATATCTGCTCGCGTTTTCAATACATCTTCGTGCCATACGCTCTTTTTCAGCCAGCCCCATAAATATCCTTTCTGCAATACTCTCTACTGTTAGCTCACATATAAACCCATTCACACCATTTGTTATGAGGTCACATGTTGCATTCCTCTTATGACTCACTGTAATAACTGGCAACCCACACGCATTCGCTTCCAGCGCTACAATACCAAAACCTTCTCTTGTCGAAGGCAAAACAAATACCCTTGAGGATTTCATATACGAAATGACCTCTGTATAATCCTCCAGGAATCCCATAAAGTTAATATTATCCTCTAATTCCAAATCCTTAGCCAAATTCTCTAATCTACCTTTTTCTGGTCCATCTCCAATAATCATGCACCGGACATCGGGAATTTGTACCTTCACCTGCTCCACCGCTCCAATCAAAACGTCCACATTCTTATCCTTGATTAATCTCCCTGCAAATATAATATCAATTTCTTCGTCTGACGCGTCTATACTCTCTATACTCCTGAAATCTATACCATTTGGTATTACTTTAATCCTTTTTCTCACTCCAACTCTTTCCAGATCCTTCTTCGTTCTCTCCGAAACCGCCACCATTTCATCTGTTAAAAGAGTGGTCATTCTCTCAACCCATTTCCCACATATTCCTCTCTTACCTAAATACTGATACCAGTAATCATCCCAGACTTCATGCCATGTAATTACCAGAGGAGTTCGCTTCAAAGAAGAGCAAATCTTTGCAGAAAAAGCTGGGAGATATGGAAACGCCTGACAATCTATGACATCAAAATCTTCCCTTATTAGAGGAATAAGAAGCTTCTCTGTAAAATATAATGATTCTTTTATTGACCTTCTTCCGCCCACGTACAATTCTCTCGGCTCGCAAACGCCATGCAGATAAACGCCGTTCTGTTGTATTGTGCTTTCGCCCTCCCACCACTTTATTCCAAACCAATGAACTTCATGCCCACATTCAACTAACCTTTTTGAAATCTCATGGATTCGCTTCTCACCACCGCCTTTTATCCATGGATAGACGGCATCGTAAACGTATGCGATTTTCATTCTTTCAGCCTCTTTACTTCTCTTACGATTTCTTCGCTTATCCATACTCCTCTTCTTTTCATCTCCAGGACAATTTCTTCAAGGTCACCTTGTGCAACCCCTCGCTTTAAAGCCTCATAAATCAATGCAATTGTTCCGGCAACTTGCAATCCAAGCGATTTAGCTATCTCCCTCGGTATCTTTTCATCAAGAAGTAATAAATCCGCGTTGAGCTTTTTTGCGAGGACTATAGCTTCTGCCTCGCCTCTCTCAATTTCCTTTGACAAAATATCCACGCTTAAATCCTTGATTCCCTCAACTTCAACCCATTTCGCCTTTTCGATAATATCAGATCCGGGTTTTCCTTTACCTTTCTCCACAACCTCCTTTCTTACTTCTTCTGGTATTACTATTTCACCAAAGAGCTCTTGTAATATGGGCAGCATGCCCAATCTTGACAGGGCTATCAAAGGGCCGGAATCGGAAACAACGATCATAGCACCTTTTTCAGCGTCTCAATGTCTTCTTCAAGGTCTTCAGGATAATACTGCAACGGTATTTTCTTTGCTGCCAGTATATCAAACATCTCCCATCTCGAAACCCCTGCAATCTCTGATGCTTTTCCAAGCGAGATAAGACCTTCCTTGTAAAGATTAACAGCTATTATTTCTCTCAACACCTTTGGTAATTCCCTTTCTCTCACCTTTAGTACATGTATGAGGTCTTTCGGCACATCTATCGAAATTTTTTCCATTTCCGTCATCCCCTATCTTTACTACTTTTACTAAAAAATAGATAATACTCCTCTCCAGTTAAACCTTGTACAACAAACAAAAGATAAAACCGCACCAACGCATTTATACACAACCTTGCATCCGTATTTTTCTGCTATTTCTACGGTATCACCGGTAGAATGACCATCCACGATGATTACTTTGTATCTGTCCTTTGGATAGTCCAGATTCTGAATTGATGCAAGGCATTTCTCAAGTATATCTCCGTTGTTCTTTGTGGGTATGAGGATTGAAACTAATTTATCGATACTTTCTATCTCCTTTGCTATACCTATAATTTCCTCAAGCTCTTCGCTGCTTACTTTTTCCTCAGGAATTGACCTTCTCCCGTCAACATACAGTTCCTTTGGCTCGCAAACGCCATGCAGATAAACGCCGTTCTGTTGTATTGTGCTTTCGCCCTCCCACCACTTTATTCCAAACCAATGAACTTCATGCCCACATTCAACTAACCTTTTTGAAATCTCATGGATTCGCTTCTCACCACCGCCTTTTATCCATGGATAGACGGCATCGTAAACGTATGCGATTTTCATCACTGACATCTCCGCTCCTCCAGCAATAGTACACTTAAAAATATCGCCATGAATATCGTCTGTATGCCTGTTGCCGCAAGTACCATTGCTATAACCGCGCTTTCTATCTCTGATAGCGAGCCGAATCCAATGTTTATCCACGTAAGCACCACTTTCAACCCTATGGCAACCCCGATCAGCAACAATGTAGCGCCGATAATAAGCTCCTTCTCCAGCGAGTGGTAGTCCAGCAACTTTTTTACGAAACCTTCTTTCTCACACAACCCGTGCACCGCTGCATATGCCTTTATATATATCCCCGTAGCCAACGTCTGAAAGCCGATGATGACAAGCATGCTGCCGAAGATGAGGGAGTGCATGTGAGACGTCTCCGCGTTTCCACGCATAAGGATTGTTAGACTTAACAGCAGACCAAGCAGGAATATTACCACACCGGGGACAAAAAGGAATGGAATGGGCTTATAAAGCATCATGAACCTCAGATGCCGCCAGCCATCGCTGAATGAATGAAGTTTAGAAGGTAAAATTCTCGGATAATATGTTATCGGGACTTCTTTTATCCTCAAATTGTTCCTCACTGCTTCTATAATCATTTCGGAAGCAAATTCCATACCGCCTGTCTTTAAATTCATCTTCTCATATGCTTCTCTTGTGAATGCGCGCATCCCACAATGAGCATCCGATACCCTGATCTTAAATAGCCAGTTCAATATCTTTGTTAAAAGCGGATTGCCAATATAGCGATGATGCCACGGCATCGCTCCCTTCAATATAGTGCCACCAAATCGGTTGCCTATGACGAAATCAGCTACCCCTTCTTTTAAAGGCTCTAAAAATTGCGGTATCGCCGATAGGTCATAAGTGCCATCCGAATCAGCGATAACTATAAAATCGCCTCTGGCACGTGAAAGTCCAGCAAGATATGCATTGCCGTATCCCATCTTCTCCGGTTTTATAACAATCGCCCCCAGAGATCTTGCTATCTCTGCTGTTTTATCTGTCGAGTTATCTGCAATGATGATCTCATATTCAATATGTTTTGGAGCAAGTGCCCTACTCACATCCTTAATACAGCGCCCGATCGTAGCTTCCTCATTCATCGAGGGGATTACCACCGATACTTCTGGCATTATTTTAAGATTGAGAGAGGGTACAAAAACTTTTATATAGAACCTGAATGTGTAATGTAAACAATGATGGTGGATAGGGATGAGAAGGATTGAAAAGATATCCATGCTCTGTGGCTTTGCATTGACCCTGCTATTCTTACTGTCGCTCTATATCCGGGTTGTTATCCCTTATAATACCGTTTTTACTGGCTCGTTCGTGAGATTTGATGGCACCGATCCCTGGTATAACATGCGGCTTGTTGAAAATACACTTCATCACTTCCCTTTTCGTATCTACTTTGATCCTTTCACTGCTTATCCACATGGAGCATATAACCCTTTTGGGACTCCTCTCTTCGATCTCTCGCTTGCTTCTGTTATATGGCTAATAGGGCTTGGAACTCCCCTTTCCTCGCTGGGTCAGCATGGAATAGAAGTGATAGGTGCGTGGTATCCTGCAATTCTGGGTGTTCTCACTATCTTTCCTGTATATCTCATCGGAAAGGAGATATATAACCGTGGTACCGGACTTCTTTCTGCTGCTTTAATCGCTATCCTTCCCGGCCAGTTCCTATCACGTTCTCTCTTAGGATATACTGATCACCATGCCATAGAGACTCTTCTCAGCACACTTGTCATGCTCCTCTTTATCCTCGCTCTAAAGAATGGGAAGAGAGTACAAAAACAAAATGAAATAACTGTGCATTCGATTTTAACCAGAAACTGGAGTTCTTTACGAGCACCACTCACTTATTCCTCTTTAGCTGGTATTTGTTTCGGATGCTATCTTCTTGCATGGGTGGGTGCTCCCCTCTTTGTTCTTATTCTGCTTGTCTACATAATGATTCAGTATATTATAGATCATCTCCGGGGAGAGGATAGTGATCCCCTTTTCATTATCAGCATGCCAGTATTTGTCATTCCGGCAGCTATGATAGCTATACCTGTGTTCTCTTATGGATTCCTTTCACCATTCCATGTCATAATCTTTATCCTCGGCATATCTTTTCTTCTCTTTTTACACATGTTCTCTCATTTTTTGAATAAAAAAAGAGTTCATCCTGCTGCATTTCCTATTGCAATTATAGCTATCATTACTATATCTCTTCTTGTTTTACGCGTCTTTAAGCCATCTTTATACTCTATGCTAACCATGCCACTACTATACGTATTTGCACCGTCAAAAACTCTTTTGACCATAGGTGAGGTTCAACCACTGCAATGGAGTGAAATCATTGCCTGGTTCACCACTGCCTTCTTCTTCGCTTTCGCTGCTATAGCACTCATCTGCTATAATATCACGAAGGAATGGAAAGCAGAAGAGATTCTTCTCATCGTGTGGAGTCTTATAATTCTTCTCGCATGTTTCGGACAGAAACGCTTTGCTGCATATTACGCAATCAACGTTGCCATCCTCTGTGGATACCTCTCTTACCGGATTATAGAATTTACAATCCTCGAGCAGGAGGAAAGTGGATACCATGAGATAAAGGGTAAAAGGAGCAAGAAGACGAAGCGGTTGAAATCGAATAAAGAGCGAGCGAATAGAGCGAATAGTATGAGCAGGTTTTTACGTGCCGATGCCATTGCAATTTGCTTCGTTATCTTCTTCTCTTTCTTCGCTCTCCCGCTAATGAATTCTCTGACAATGGCAGCAAAGTATAATCAGGGTCCAGACCACGACTGGTATGAGTCTCTAACCTGGATGCGGGAGAATACACCTGATACCGGCGTTGATTATTATGCGCTGTATGAGACACCGCCCGAAGATGCGACTTATAACTACCCAGAATCAGCCTATTCTGTGATGAACTGGTGGGACTACGGTAATTGGATCACCTACATCGCTCACAGGATTCCTGTCGCTAATAATTTCCAGCAAGGGATTGGGGGACCATATCAGGACAATAGTCCGGGTGCGTGTACTTTCTTCGCTGCAATAAATGAATCGGAAGCGAATAAAGTTGCCAATGCTCTTGATGTTAGATATGTGATAACGGACTACACGATAGCAGATGCGATGGGTTTCTCTGGTAACAAATACTGGGGTATAATCATGTGGGCAAAAAAATCCGATCGTGAAGGAGATAGGGATACAGGGATCAGCTTTGTTCCGGATGAGAACTACTTCAACGCGATGGTGACAAGACTACACATCTTCGATGGTAGAGAAGTGGAAAGAGAGGGGGGGAGAGAGGGAGAGGATTTCGAAGGACAACTTTCTATTCCCTCAATTACTCCTTCTCACGCAGATCCGTTACATCATTACAGATTGGTATACGAATCTTCTTCTTATATTATCCCATACGCTGTTTTGAATACCGTGACGAAAAAGGTGGAGGGGTGGCATTACTACCGCAGAGCGAATTATACGAGTGCAAATAAGACTGCACGGAAGCTCCATCATAAAATTAAGCTTAATAAGGATATGATTCAATGGACTCCTACATTCATCTCTCCCATGAGCTCGGTAAAGGTTTTTGAATACGTAAAAGGAGCGAGAATAAAAGGCAGAGTGCATAATGCTTCGGTAGTTGCAATAACGACTGATGTAACTACAAACAGGGGCAGGGGCTTCACATACTCACAAAGAATAATGGTAAATAAGAGTAATGGCTCCTATGAGTTTATCGTGCCATATTCAACGGAGGGGCCGATAGAAGGAGGCACGAATTTCGACGTCCTTGCAACCCCATATAAGATAAAAGCAGGGCATGTAGAGGACAAAACGATAGTGTGGGATATGGAGAAAGAAGTGAAGGTAAGGGAAGAAGAGGTGATACAAGGAAAGACAATAAGGGTTGATTTTTGAATTAAAGAGACTGACTTTAAGTTAACCATTAACTTAAAGATGCGCGCGATAAGATAATATTCTTCGCGTCACTCCTCGCATTTTGCTTTTATCCTACCATATAAAGGTGCAATAAAGGTGTAAAAATGGAACTAAAAAGATTCCAGAAATGGGCTGAACGTGAATACAGTGCCAAACGGCGAATCGTCGCACTGATTTTTGAGAGCATACTGTTTGTAATAATCTTATTTTATCTTATATCCATAATCCATATCCAGATGGATGATGAGAATAGTCATAACAGGAGGCGCGGGGTTTATAGGCTCGAATCTGGCAGAGGTGCTTGCACTTGCACCGAATAACGAGGTTTGTGTGGTGGACGATTTATCAACAGGTAGAGTAGAGAACCTCCCAATTGCAAGTGGTATAGAGTTCATCAAAGGCAGTATAACGGATTTACAGCTAATGAACGAGGTTTTAGCAGATGCTGATTTCGTATTCCATCAAGCAGCGCTACCAGGTGTCCAGCGAAGCATAGAAGACCCTGCGCATGCAAACGAGGTGAACATAAGGGGAACATTGAATGTACTTATGGCGGCGAGGGATGCAGGCGTGAAGAAGGTGATTTATGCTTCTTCGAGCTCTGTCTATGGCGATACGCCTGAATTACCGAAACGTGAAGGAATGACACCAAACCCGCTATCACCCTATGCAGTAACGAAGCTTGTGGGTGAGTACTACTGTAAAGTCTTTAATGATGTTTATGGCTTGAATACCATTTCGCTGCGTTATTTCAATGTTTATGGACCCAGACAGGACCCTCACTCGGAATATGCAGCGGTCATTCCCAGGTTTGTGTCCAGGGTCCTGAGAGGAGAACCACCGATTATCTATGGCGATGGTCAACAGACCAGGGACTTCACTTTCGTCAAGGATGTAGTGAATGCGAATATTCTTGCTATGAATAGTGATGCAACAGGCGTTTATAATATCGCTTCTGGTAGAATGATAAGCATACAGGAACTTGCTACGCTCATAACGAGATTAACAGGTAGGGACAGTGACCTGGAGCCGGTATTTGATAAGCCGAGGAAGGGAGATGTGAGGCACTCTCTGGCAGATATATCACGAGCAAGAGCGGTCATGGGCTATAAGCCTGAATACAGTTTAGAACGGGGTTTAGAAGAGACACTAAGGTGGTTCAAGTTCAAATTTGAATTTGAGATGGTGATATGAGAGGAGAAATAAACGAGCTTGTGGGGTATTTGAGAGGTAAGAAAGAGAAGCTCATGATGTGCGGTGAGTTCTGTAACCGAATTGAACTCGACGATAAGCGGTTGATTGATTTTGCGGCTGCGATAGCAGTGAAGACAGGCGCGCATGTGGCTGCTACGGGCAATACGGTGGTGGAATTGAAGAGGCGTGGGGTGGCTACGAGGAAGATGTGGGCAGCGGAAGTGATATTCTATCTGCAATATAACCGATGGAGGGAGGGTCTGGGGCTACCTGCAAGACCCGATGTTGTTATCCTGCTTGGATACAATATAGATATGCTGCGGGCGATAGTGGGTGCATTAAAAGGTATGGAAACGGTTGTACTGGATAATATAGTGGTGGAAGAAGCCACGTTCTCTCTACCCGAGCTCTCCATAAGAGAGTGGAAGGATGCCCTGGAAGGGATTATACATGGCTTACAGCAAGCTGGGGATTGATGTTCCTCTACACCCTCACTATCTCCGCTCTTATCACGCCCTTTTCTATGCTCAAAATCCCAAAACTACTGTATCGCGCCGGAAATACGCCCGTAGCACTGCCTGGATTGAGATATAAAACATTATCTATCTTCTCTTTCTTTGAATGGTGCGAATGCCCATAGATTATCACTTCCGGTTCCGGGTCTTCACCCTTAAATTTCGCGCTCACTCGCGATAACAACCCTACTGGACTACCACCCTCCGGAGGATGCGTTACGCCTATCCAGAAGCCCTCAATCTCTATTAGCTCCTTAGCTCTCAGCTCCCTCTTTATCGCTCCCGGGTCCATATTTCCATACACACCCCTGAAATCGCCTGCTGCTCTTAACTGTTCCAGTAGTCTCTCTCCTGTGTAATCGCCAGCATGAATAATCAAGTCCGCACTCTTCAACTCGCTCCTTAAACGATCCGGCAGCATACCTATATCGTTAACATGTGTATCTGCGAGCACTACCACTTTCATCTCATTCTCACACCCTAATCTTAATGATATAATCGCCTCGCCACGAAGATAAAACCTGTGTGTACAATACCCCTATGCTGGGGTCGCATACTCCTGCCCTTTATCTCCCATTCCCTTATTCCCATTTCGTATATACCCATCACACGGAAACTCTGCTCATATCTCAGTTCCATCCGCCTCGAAAGTTTATATATCTGTAGCACGGTGGGGGTGTAACATAGCAGGATTCCTCCTGGTCTGAGTGCTTGCTCGACCGAATGGAGGGCTCGCCATGGCTCTGAAAGGTCCAGTATCACTCTATCCAGTTCGCGCTCCTCTATACCCTCATACACATCGCCCGCCTTTAATATCAGCTTACCCGAACTTGAACTACCTGCACTCCTCATCTTACCAAAGAAAGTTTCTATATTACGTGCAGCAATCTCCTGAAACTCGCTCCTTCTTTCATATGATATCACCTCTCCATTACTGCAAACTGCACGCAGTAGCGCTATTGTGAGTGCACCAGAACCTGTTCCCGCCTCTAACACCCTCGCTCCCGGGAAGATATCGGCTAAAATTAAAATCGCCGCTATGTCCTTCGCGTATAATACCTGTGAACCCTTCCTCATCTTTGCTATATACTCACCTAAGGTAGGTCGAAGCACAAGAAGCCGCTCACCAAGCGAAGAGCTTACTGTAGCCCCCTCCTCCAGTCCTATTATATCGTCGTGGGCAACCTTACCATGGGAGAATGAGAAAAAAGAACCTGGCTGCAGTAAAACCTGATGCCGCCTTCCTTTAGCATCTAACAGATGTACAAGCTCATCATCCGCTATCCGCTTCAACATCATTTCTCGCGTGTCCGCAGGTGTATTCCATTCTGGTCTATCGTGACTTCCAATCTCCTCCCTGTAACACGCTCGAACTCGCCCAATAACTTGAATATCTCTCGATCTATCTGTATATACTCCAAAATCCTGTCCTGACGCTCAAATTTCGCATCGCCCTCTTCACCTACCAGAGACCATAGCTTTGTAGGTCCTACCATCTCACAAGTAATCAGTCCCCTACCTTTAAGTCCCTCAAGATACTTCAATGCTGTCGCTTTGCTCATATTCGCTCGCTTTACTACCTCACTTGTATTCAATTTCCCACCTTTCAGCAGTTCAAGTAACTCCTTCTCCCTCCAGAGCATCCTACAATAATATTCTCGCTCCTCAAATATATACCCCAAGATTCAACTTCTCCAGTACCCGCTTTGTTGGCACCCCATTCTCATCCCAGCCACGCATACGATAATACTCATCCAGCGTATTCTGGAACTCCTCATGCTCTATCACATGCCCATTCACCGCCTCTTCAAAGAATCGTGCAGGCAGCGTGTCATCAGCTCTCGTAAAACCTTCCCTTATGTTGTACAGTCGTTCTATATTCCATATCCGCTCACCCACACGCATCAAATCCTCTGATGTATATTCCACACCCGTAACCGCGCTCAGTATGTTCGCATACTCCTCCTCGCCAGCGCCAAAGAATGCGAATTTACACACTATCAGGGAATCAACCGCAGCGAACCTGTCCTGAAATATCTTTGTGTGCCCGGCTTTACCAGCAAGCGTGTAAGGGTCTATCGCCTTTGGCTTTCGCAGTATCTCAGGTGCTACAAGATATGCTCTTGTGTGGCAACCACCGCGATTGGATGTGGCATAGCTGAAACCCAGACCCTTCACCACACGTGGGTCGTATGCAGGTAGTTGAAGCCCCTTCACTTGCATTGCCCGCTCAGGATAGCCCTCTGAGCTCGAATACCGCTTTACTCCCTGTCCCAATTGCGCACCTATACCCTCACACTCCCCTATCGCCCGTACCATGTCCAGAAGTTCGGTATCGTTGATTCTTTTACCTTTTATATCTCCATAACAGCCCAGAACACCTGCTACTGAGATTGTATCAATACCGTAATCATTACAGAGCATGTTCGCTTCTACTATTGCTTCATAGCTGCTATTGCCTATATTGGCGCTCATTAGTCCTATCGTCTCGTATTCGGGCAGTTCTCTACCTCTATCATCCTCCCTTTTGCACGCTATTGAACAGGAATGACACGCTCGCTTCCCGGGATTATACCGCCTGTTAATCTCGCTTGCAAAGAGAGTATCCAGCTTGAACTCCGGCTCTGACCTACTAAAATTAGCCACTGGCAGGACTTTCATCCAGCTCGTTATCTTCATCAGAAACGCTGTACCGAAGACCGAAAGCCCTTTGCTTATCGTAGGAGTTGCAATCAGGAGCCGTTTAATCGCTCGCCTCTGCCGCTCGAACTCCACACGGTCATGGATATCCACATCGCCCGAGCCCTTCACCACCAGCGCCTTGAGGTTCTTTGAACCCATTACTGCGCCTGCTCCACCACGTCCAAACGCATGCACACTATCAGAGATGATAGCAGCGAGCAGAACCTGTTTCTCACCTGCTCTACCTATACAGGCAACTCTACCCCTGCCTCTGCTCTTTAGCAGCCTGGTTGTCTCTTTTGTATTCTTGCCCCAGATACCGGATGCCGATTTCAGCTCTACTCGCTCGTTCTCTATCTCTATAAAAACCGGTTCCGGCGATTTACCACGAATAATCACCGCATCGTAACCCGCTTTCTTCAGCTCTACACCCAAGAATCCACCACAGTTACAATCTAGTATCGTACCAGTCAGTGGAGATTTTGTGGATAGGGATAGCCTGCCCGAAGATGGTGCACGTGTGCCGGTTAGCGGTCCCGCTGCAAACACCAGTATATTCTCAGGCGCGAGTGCATCTTCTATATGACCATTATCGTACACTAACTTCGCACCAAGCCCTCTACCACCAAGAAACTCCTTGAACAGCTCGTGTTCAGGCGTAAATGTCTTTATCTCCATGGTGGATAGGTCTATCTGAACTATCCTGCCCTTCCAGCCATATAACTCCTTCATAATCACCTTTTGCTTTTTGCTCTTTGTTTTTGCTCTTGTGAATCTAAAATCTAAAGTAAGGTATCGAGGAAATAATGGTGGATTCTTCTGTCGCCGGTAAGTTCGGGATGAAATGCCAGTGCCATTATATTACCCTGCCTCGCCGCTACAATCCTGTTAATATCATCATCGAGCGTTGCCAGTACATCCACAGTATCTGCTGCGTGTGTTATACACGGTGCCCTGATGAAAACACCGGGAAAGGGTTCATCAAAGATGCTCATCTTCAATGGCGCCTCAAATGATTCCCTCTGTCTGCCAAAAGCATTCCTCTTTACCCGTACATCCATTAAACCCAGCAACGGCTGACCGGTCTTCTTCACCTCCTCATCCCCCTCCCTCGCTAATAAAATCATACCTGCACAGGTGCCCAGCAAGGGTTTACCCTCTTCCGCCGCATCCCTTAGCTCCTCAGTTATCCCTTCACGTTCCATCAACCGCCCGATAGTTGTACTCTCGCCTCCTGGTATGACAATCGCATCACATGAGCTCACGATACCACGATGCTTTATCCTTATCACCTCTCCGTTCTCGCCCCTCTCTGCTAAAGTCGCTTTCAAAGCTTTTATATGCTCCTCTACATCCCCCTGTATCGCTATTACCCCTATCTTCATCACTCCTGCTTATCTTTATTTCTAATTCTTATTTTGGTTAAATCATATCAATACAACATGGCGGTAGATTCTGAGCTGACAGCAGCGGAGAAGCGGCTTTTACTCGCGTTTCGGCGTCAGCGCGGTGATGGTACGCGTGCGCGTGAGTATGAGTATGCCCCAGCGGTACTGGCTGAACTCACGGGTACAAACGAAGACGCAGTTATGCAAGCAGCGTTTACACTCGCAAAGAAGGGGCTTTGTGTGGTTAAAGAGCAGAGACGGATTTATTATCGTTTGACACCAGAGGGTGAGGAGTATGCTGCGGATGCACTACCAGAACGTAAAGCACTTCGTTTATTATTACAGCATGAGGGAGCAACATCGGTAGAATACCTGAAACATGCTCTCGGTAAACGTGTGAATATAGCAATAAACTGGCTGCTGCGGAAGAACTGGGCGTATATTGATAATGGACGTCTAATACCTGCTGTCAATGCTGAACCCCCTTATGGCGCTGATGAGGAGATATTGCAGTCTCTGGCAGAAGGGCAGTCGGAATTGAAGCTGGAGACCAAAGAGAAGGTCATAACACAGTTGATTTCACGGCGACTGGTGGTGAGTTCTACCCGGGTAGAACGGAGAATAGGCATCACAGATGCGGGTATGGAGCTTCTTGAGCGCGGGTTATCTATTGAGGAGGAGATAGCACAGTTAACACCCGAGATTATAAGGACATGGAAAGGACGGAGGTTCAAATTCAAACGTTATGATGTGGATATATCGGGGCGAGAGATATTCGCAGCTAAGTTGCACCCTTATCAGCGGATTCTGGACCGCATGAGACGAATCTTCACCGAGATGGGGTTCATAGAGATAAAGGGTGAACACGTTCAGAGTGCGTTCTGGAATTTCGATGCGTTATTTGTGCCGCAGGACCATCCCGCGCGGGAGATGCAGGATACTTTCTATCTTGGCTTGAAGCGACCTATAGACGCTTCTGAGGAGTTGATAAAACGTGTAAAGGAGATGCATGAGCACGGAGGACCATTAAATTCATCGGGTTGGGGTGGTGAATGGAGGAGAGAGCAGGGTGAGGAACTGCTTCTACGGACTCATACCACCGCAGTCACTGTGAAATACCTGGCTTCACATCCCGAGCCACCTGTTAAGGTCTTCTGCATCGGACGCGTGTATCGCCGCGAGACCATTGACCCAACCCACATACCAGAATTCGACCAGCTGGAAGGTATTATCATGGACCGCGACGTGACGTTCGCCAATTTGCTCGGGTGTCTCGCAGTATTCTATCGGAAGATGGGGTTCCCTTCTATACGATTCCGACCCGGATATTTTCCCTATACCGAACCATCAGTGGAGGTTGAAGTATATACAGAGAGGGGCTGGATAGAGCTGGGTGGTGCTGGCATCTTCAGAGAGGAAGTCACTCATCCAATAGGCGTAAAATACCCCGTATTAGCCTGGGGACTTGGTATCGGACGTTTAGCCATGATCAGCCTGGGTCTGAGTGACATAAGAGACCTGTATCAACCGGATATAGACTGGCTACGCAGAGCCTGGCTATTACCACGAAGCAAGAAATAGAAA
>JAGGRR010000029.1 GCA_021159465.1 Methanophagales archaeon | reverse complement strand
TAGTCTTCCGCTCCTTTTCTTCGGTCATAGTCTCTCATAATTAACCTGATTGTAACTTCTCAATATCATAGAATCACAAGACAGTACATACATGAGCTCGTTGTTTACCTCTATTACGCTTACGCTTGCAGGGTTACCGAGAACAAAATAAAGAAGATATTGGAAGAAGCGGGGATCATCATTTCCGCAGGTAAAATCTCCTATATCATGACGCAGGAGAAGAAAGAAGAGCTGACAAAGGAGCGTGAGGAAATCTTAAAGGCTGGTCTGGAGTCCTCGAGTTACTTTCACATTGGTGACACTGGACTAAATCACGAGGTACAAGAAATTAATTCCACTCATCGATTACCATCGCGTCCAGTTCAAAAAAACAAAAAGTTCTTCACGCGTGTGTGGGCATTGCATTTTACGATTTGTTGGATAGTTGCTTTTACATAAGAGTTTACCAACAAAAAATGGAGAGTATCCATGAACAAAAAGCAAAAGGTATTAATCAGAATTGCTTTGACATCTTTTCTTTTTTTCACTTCCTTTTCACTACATGTACACCAACTATCATTGGATATGCGCCATATTCCAGACGTCCAACACCATAATCGGTGTAAGTAAGCCCGATTGCGAGATAAGTATCGTTCTTCCTCAGATACCTGTGTATCCGCCAGCTATAAGAGAACCGATGCTGCCGCTTGAAGTCATTCCAGAGTTGATAAAAGGCGTTGCACCTGCATGACCATCTACGGTATATCCTGCCGTTAGAATCCCTGAAGTTAAATCTGATATAGGTCTCATGCTCCTTATCTTTATCTGTTGCCATTGCTGTTGCGAACTCCTCATATACGTGTAGAATACGGGGGTTTATCAAACCCAGACTCCTGCCGCTCTTAAATACCGCATCAACAGAAGCATCAACATTTCGTGCAAGGAAATCCCTCTTCTCCGCTTCGCTCAGTTCCCTCTTCACACCCTCACCGTAGATAAAGAACCGGTCTTCCCTTCTTGGATGCCTACCGCGCCATGCATCAACGTATATCTTTGATATACACAGGTTTCTGAATCTTTCTGTACCTGTACTTGTACCTGTACCGGAGCTGGAGGATGAGAAGACATCAGCTTCATAAATGCCCTGCGGTCTTATCCATTCACCATACTCATTTATGCCCGCAACGCATACTCGTCCCCTTTCTGGTCTCGCAACGGCGAGCACAGTAAGATTCTGCGCCTTTACCTGACTCAAAGCATCTATACGTGTGTGGTCTCGAATCATAATTATATTACTGTATTTACCAGCATGTACTCGCTTCTCTGCTGCTATTCGTGCGTTCTCTATCCTCACCACATCACCCTCTTTTAGCTCATCTGCAAGTTCTGCTTTATCATCCCACAGTGATACACGCCAGTAATCAAAGGCATCGGCGATGATGAGATTAACAACCTTCTTCTTATCTTCTCCTACTTCCATCAAAGGTGTAATTCGTAATACCTTACCGGTGATGTTCACCATTATTATTGTGTTATCATACCTGAGTTAATATAATATTATGATATGCCATTAAATGAGCGAGTGATAACGAAGGCAATTCGTGCACTGAACAGGCATTTACCGGCAGAGAGGAAGACACTTGCTACACTTCTACGTGAAGACAAACCTGCGGTTCGCGGTAGGGACAACAGCATTCAACGCATAAGAAAGGAAGAGCTAATGAGGATCGCGAGTCTGATACCGGAAGAGGCGTATCAAAAATTGCAAATCCCTGTGTACATAGAACTCACCCCAGACTATGGGCGCGGGATATCAAGGATAAGGGGCAAGATAGAGTGTGAGTTGGTAAGGAAGATACTGGGACTGAGCAGTGAGCGAGTACAGGGACAGGAACAATCAGAGGATGAGATTTTTATTTATCGGGCGGATGTGAGGAAGTTGAGAAGGGAACTACAAACCACCACCCAGTATGCGTTCGTGTTCACAATGGACTAACTAAATCATCGTCCCTGTCAGTATCTCACCCTGCGGAACGTAGATAACCGAGATGCAGTCACCCTGGACGAGTTCCTGTTTTAATCCGAGCCGTAACTCATCACCAGTAGAGAAATCAGATTTCATTATCCTACTCCCATTCAGAGACGCCCAGACTTCAAAGATGTCTCCTTTTATCTTCACATCTCTATCTCTAAATATCGCATCATTTATGTAATATGCGCATGTGCCCGATGAAGCAGTAGTGAAGACATTTGCCACTTTTTTCACCTCCTCTTAAAAACTTTGGCACCCGCGATTATGATATTTATTGTTGCTACCTGTGGTGCAGGGATAAGGATTATGATATAGAACGGAGAAAGGAACCCATAAGAGAACACAGGCATGGCTATCATAGCTGCTGGAATGACAAATACAGGCATAGACAATGACAAGATAACCATACGGTTATATATTTTCCAGCTTTTTAGAGGCTGTCCAACAATTCAAAAAAGGGATAAAAAGAAAGGCAAATAAAGCTTCAAAACCAAAAAGAAGCGGATCTTTTAGTGCCAAAAGCAATTGCGGGACAGCCTCTTTATCTTTATATCATATATTCCGCATTTAAATATGTTAAAGATACTATTTTTTGATTTTTGGAAAGCTATAGACCTGTCAAATAAGATTCACCTTGCATTGCATTTCATGTTCGTATGTGCGTATTATCCAGCTTATTCCTCCTTTTGTCTTGATTTGAGTTAGCATGAAAAAGGAGAT
>JAGGRR010000028.1 GCA_021159465.1 Methanophagales archaeon | reverse complement strand
TTCCAGGATGTCTAACTATAACTAACTAAAATGTCTGTCAAATTTCCCTGAATACCCTCGCATCTATACCAATTATATATCTGCGGGGTGCATAAGCCTTCACCTTCCTCGCAGTCAGTATCTCCGGGTCCGTGTGTGCGCCGAGCTCACTTAGCCACGTACAGAATTTATGCTTCGCGTTATTCATATCCTCGCCCTTCTTTATCGATTCCACCATATAGAAATGTATTGTCCCTCCCTCTGGCTTGAGCATCTGCACCGCTTCGGGTAGGAACAAATAAGCCTTTTTTGGTAGATTCATGATTATCCTGTCCGCCTTATCTCTGAACGCTCCATATATCGCCTTCACATCACCTTCTATCGGCTCCACATTCCCCACCGCATTCAATCGAATGTTCTCCCTGAGATACTTTATCGCATCCGGGTTGATGTCAATAGCGATGACATGGCTTTTAACCGCTCGCTTCGCTATCAGTATAGAGAAAGGACCGACACCGGCGAACATGTCTATTATCGTCTCCTCACTCGCACTTCGTGCCGCCAGCGATGCCACTCTATCTCGCTCAGTAGCAAGTCTGGGATTGAAATAGACGCGTTCGAGATCGAGTTTGTATCTGCATCCATTCTCCTTATGCACCGTCTCTGTCCTTCGTTCTCCTGCGATTATCTCTATTCTCCTTCTCCGAAACACGCCCTCAACATGCGACTTTCGGCGTGCTACCACCCGGATATTCTTGTGTAACTTCATTATTGCTGACGCCACCGCTTCATCTGCCGATTCATCAAGGACTGCTATATCTCCCACTATCTCGTATGAAGGTTTAAACCCGATGAGCTCCTCTATGCCCGGTTTAATCGCAAGAACTTCAAATTCAGTTCTGCAAAGTTCCACACTTTCCACATCTATATCCGCCACTTCCTTCGCTTTGTGCTCCTCTGTCAATGGTAGATAGACGAAATTCGCATCGTGTTTGATTTTCACATCTGTTCTCAATAAATTAGCGGATTTCAAAGCTCTACGAACCTCTTCACCGCGCTCCTTCTTCACCTTCACACATACTATGCTTTTGGTTCTCTTCATCTTCGGTATCTTCGGTATCT
>JAGGRR010000027.1 GCA_021159465.1 Methanophagales archaeon | reverse complement strand
CCAGAAGAAGGAGTGTTCGAAGCTACGATTGACACTACGGGTGTGAAACCTGGAATATATACGCTTGAAGCAGACGATGGCGATGGACATACGGCTAAAGCAACAGTGAAAATACTTCCCGCAATTACGCCCACATCTATACGCCTTTATAAGAAATGGAACTTCATTTCAGTACCGAAAAAGCTCGCAGAAGGGCACAACACTTTCGAGCAAGTTTTTGGCTCGGTTGACACTGCCGGGCATTCCATTTTCTGTTATAACACGACAGAAGGCTGGAGAGCAGTAAGTGCGAGCGAAGAGGTCAAGCCCCTCAGGGGTTACTGGATCTATTCAGCCGAGGACACCATAGTGAATTTAACTTACGATACCTATCCTCTCAGGACACCACCGACGAGACAGCTATATAAAGGCTGGAATGCAATTGGGTTCTCGGACACGACACCAGCGGCAGCGAATTCCGCTTTAACTTCTATAGAGAGAAGCTGGGCTTATTTAATTGGTTTTGACGCGGCTAAGCAGAGATATGAGTCTGTAATAATAAACAACGACGAAACAGGCGGGAGTCACGATGAAGACAATTTGATGTATCCAATGAAGGGTTACTGGATTTACGTAACCGAGGATAGCGAGTTAGTAGGAATTAGCGTTTAGTCTAAAAATGGAAATAGAAATGGAAATAGAAATAGGAGAAGAGGAGGTGAGAAATGAACAGAAATAAACGATTGGTTTCAATCTTAGCGATACTTATGCTATTTTTGGCTCTTCTTCACACAACCAGTGCATTCGATCTGCCCACTTTACCCGCGGAGTTCTGTGGTTTCGTGAGATTAAACGGAAAGCCAGCGCCAGCGGGAACAGAAATTGTAGCAAAGATTAACGGCGAAGTAAGAGGTAAGATAAGAATCGAAGAAAGCGGGAGATATGGCAGTTTGGGTAAATTCGATGAAAAACTCGTGGTTCGCGGCGATGACAAAGATATAGACAGAGATATAGCTTTTTGGGTTAATGGGTTGAAAGCGGAACAAACATCGAAATACGAACCAGGTGCTTTTAATTTCCTTAATTTGACACTAAGTGCAGTTGAAAGCTTCGACACAGGAAAATCAGAAGGTCCATATCCAAGCATATCTGGCACGCATTATGGCACTATCATCCCCAACCAGAACATCACCGTGAACAGAATATACACATATCCCTGCGCTGGAACCGCCGGACACAGTGAATTCGTTATGATCTGGAATGAAACCACAAATGAAAGCGCAGTCGCAGTGTGGAACGGCAGCTATGACGGTGACTACCACAATCTCTCGTTTAGCCCAAAACTGACACTGCGAGAAGGCGTTATCTATTCTTACATCATAGAAACGGGCTCTTATCCTCAGATAATACACGCACCCTACCGGGAGGTAATTGGCGGGAACATTACCTGTTCCCAATTCGTAGATGTCAATGGGAAGGTCTACCACGATTGGATTCCCGCGATAATGTTGTGGAAGCAAGAATAGGAATAAGAATAAGCTTGAAAGAATGAGAAACAAGGAAGAGAATATAACATAACAGAAGTTTTCTTTTCCTTTTTTCTTTTCCTTTTTCCCAAACTATTTAAACCAGAATAGATACAATAATTTGCTTAAGTTGAAGTGAAGATGACAGCGTTTGGGATGTTGATGCGGAGTCCTATCGTTTCGATATATGTGCTGGTGGTAGCGAATCTGGTGATTATGCATTCCTGAGTTAATGGGCTTGCATCGGTTTTATCCGCGATTATAAATTCAATATTGAGGGTTACAATAGTGTGATATTCACACTCAGTTGTCTGTGTAGGGCAACGCTGGGCTTACTCTGGTATAACATATAACCCGCACGGATATTCATTGGTAACACAGGTTCTTTAGCTATAGGGGCGGCTATTAGCGCTGCTATTGTAGTATCAGGCTTTGTTATCTCGTGGTTTGTAATGTTAATACCTCATACTGTGAATCTCTTGCTGTATGTCTACTGGCGGGTGATGCATCGGCTTCATTCCTGAGACTGGAGGTGGAGACTGGAGACTGGAGAAGTTCGGGAAGGTTCGTGCTGACGGTACACAGGAAGTACCCAATCCTCTGACCCTGAAATGGGTACTGCCGTACTTACTATTTCCCTATGAGAGAGAAGCAGGCGGTTCTGGCGATGTATGCTCTGACTATCCCTTTCTGCATTGCTGCACTCTTCATTTCATTCATGGATAAAGTATAAATTCTTTCTTTTAATAACTTTAAGTGTGATGAAGACAATAAGAAGAACGAGGGGGTGAGGCTTACAAGTGGTGAGGAGTACAGTTAGTAGGAGAAATAGGAGAAAGAGAGATGATGATAGATGGAAACGAGTTCTGATAGGAGCGATACTGACATTGATAATGGTAGGCTCGGTAGTAGCACTTATGGCACGAATATGATCATGATTGGTTCTATATTATATGAAATGGTGGGCTCGATGCGATTCGAACGCACGATCTCCGCCTCGTGAAGATTGAAAATACGAATTTAAGAAGTTTTTTCACAGAAAACAAAGAGGATTTTAGTTTTTACCTAACTAATGTTAGAGGAATCGGAGAAGCAAAGCAACATGATTATTTGAACGCCTTAGAAAAGAAATTAATTGGAATAAAAAGCACCAACGAACTTAAATCACATCTATCCCAAGCTTATACCGATCCCTATGCAAGGGCGTTAAAAAATCTCTTTAATTACATGGAATACAAAGAAATAGAGGAGTTTAACGGTATATCAATTGAAAGATGGCGAAAAGCGATTAAGTTAAGAAGGTCAGGAATAAGAGAAATTTACATCAGCGATAACGAATTAAAAGAAGCATATCAAAGTATCAACGAAGAAGTCAGACCGTTATTTAAGCTATTAGTTTATTCCGGTGCGAGACTAACTCAAGCGATAGAAGGTATGAAGCGATTGAAAGAAGGTGTTACCAAAGGAGATGTATTTAGAATCCCTATTAATTCTATCTCAAAAGGAAAAAAGAAAGCATATTGGCTTTACCTGCCCTCTTCTTTTCTTAATGAATTGAAATCATGCAATGGTATTAACGGGGATATGCGAAAGAAAATTAAATATGGAAGGGTATCTGCAAGCACCATACGAAAATGGAATTTGAACTTTTTGATCGGAAATGGTATCCCTGAAAGTGTTGCGGATTTTATACAAGGGAGAGCAAGCGTAACTGTTGGAAGCTCTCATTACTTGGCTAAGACCAACCAAGCGGATTTATTCTATTCAAAGGTTATCCCTAAGTTACTTAATATTTTATCCTGAGCCTTTTCAAATTTATAATTTAAGCAAAGGTATAGTTTACTATCAGAAATTGCATTTTCAAAAATAATCTTATTTCTATTGCATTCTATTTGTTTTATTTTGATTCTATTTGTTTCTATTTATCTAAAATTAAACTTTTACGAACTCATTG
>JAGGRR010000026.1 GCA_021159465.1 Methanophagales archaeon | reverse complement strand
GGATTTTGCACAAATCCGCACTTATCAAAATCTCCCCCACTGTTAGTTCGTTAGTTCAGGAGAAGATTCCGCTTTGAAATGTAGGTACACAGGTCTCTCATCTTCTATATCGCCAAGCCCAAACAATCCCTGCTTGACACCCTCTTTTATACAATTTCTAAGCACTTCATCAGAAACGATTCGGATCTCGCCTGGTGTTTTAAAGAAGGATTCGAGAATATTCTAAAATGTTCCTTCTTCAGACTATTCTTAAAAATGTCTTTCTCCTCGGCTTTTAGTCTCTCCTCATTCTCTTTTATACTTTCCATTTTGTTCAAGGGGATGCGATTCAAATTCGGCTGGTTTGTAAAGAAGAATTTGCCGCTGGACTGAATGATAAAAGGCTTTCTTGATTCCTGCACCGCATATACGACCAGCGAAAGAAGCCTTGAACACACCTCTTGTACGTTCAAATTCAGGGTAAGAGCCCCATTTCCTGTATAGTACATCAATAACATCTGGCTGAAAAGGATAGCTCTTTCTATAACGTCCACGATAACTTGACCTATCCACGCCTTCTGGAAGCATCTTCTCCCGCTCTGTACTCTGTATAAACCATGGATTCCTCTATAATCTCTCTCGCCTCCTCTTCTTAACACTACTGAAAAGTCGCCTCCGAATCATGGAATATAGCTCCTCATCATGTACACGTGTGTATACCTTCTCCACTATACCAGATCGCTCCAGGAGTTGGCTGAGCGGTTTTTGGTCGTGTTCCTCGTAATGCGATCTGGAAGGGTATGTGAGAACCAGAAAGGTCTTTGTCAATAGTTCTTACTGTATCGGTTAAACGCCGCATGAAAGTCAGCACCTGAGAAGCCAAAGTGGAGTTTTCAACTTTTATCCCGGAAGCTGCAATTACATACTTCAGTATCTCATCCATTAGAATCTGCAGTGGTTGATGAGCTATAAAGAGCGATCTTAATTTTTCACTACCGGGTGAGGTTCTGCCTTTTAATTTATCAATATTTTA
>JAGGRR010000025.1 GCA_021159465.1 Methanophagales archaeon | reverse complement strand
GACATAATCTTCCTTGCCTGCTCTGGATATTTAACAATGAACCTCATCTCATCCTCCGTCACTGGCTTCTGCGTATGTACATTTGCATATCTCACAAGTTCCAGTATCTTCCTCGCTTCTTCATCATCTTTAAATTTCAATTTGTATTTCCCTGCTACACTCTTGAAGCCCTTTATCCCTGAATACTCACCCGCTGTTATTTGCCTCCCTGTCTCTATCACCTCAATATGCCCCCTTCCTACCTCAGTGTAATCATACAATTCATAATTCTTGCTGTCCTTCAGCGCTCCATCTGCATGGATTCCCGATTCATGTGCGAAGGCATTCTCACCAACCGCAGGCTGGTTCACCGGTATTGGCACTCTGAACGATAGTGATGCATATTTGCATATCTTCCATGCCTGCCGCAGGTCTATATGCTTATCCAGCTTGTATTTATTCTCAAATCCACTCGACTTCTTCACCGCAAGGATCGTTGATACAAGGTCTGCATTACCCGCCCGCTCGCCCATACCGTTCACTGTTGTCGTAATATATGCATCCACACCTGCATCTATTGCGCCTTTGGCTCCCGTAACCGAACATGCAACTGCCATCCCCAAATCATTATGGCAATGCAGTTCAATGGGAATGCCTACTGCTTCTGCTAGCTTCTTCACTCGCTCATAGATCGTGAATGGGTCGTCATATCCCAATGTATCGCAGTATCTTATCCGATCTGCACCATGCTCCTTTGCTGCTTTGCCAAATTCTATCAATCTCTCAAGCTCTGTTCTTGATGAATCTTCCGCATTTACTCCTATTGACTCTGCACCATACTTCTTCGCGGTGTCCACCGCTTCGCACATCATCTTTATTATATCATCCCATGTATATCTACCCATGAACTTGCCCTTCATCATCTGTTCAGAGGTGGATATACTCAAATTAACATGCTTTAGCCCGGGAACCAGCTCGAAACCCTGCTCTACATCGCTTTTTATCGCTCTCATCCAACCCCCGAGCCGGATACGCTTCATAGCACCGAGCTCAACCAGCTCAAGATTTGCATTCAAATAGTTCGTCTCATGCCTCGTGACGGGAAATCCGAACTCGCTCTGGAAAACTCCCATCTCGTCTAAATAGAGATTCAGTATTGTCTTCTCTAATTTCGCCAGCCCCAGTCTCGATGTCTGCACACCATCCCTGTTCGTGACATCTATTATGTATATAATATTCTCCGTTGCCATCTCACACCCAATATGCTATATGAAACAGGTCGATAATATAATATAATATCAGGTACCTTTTACCATCTTCATGAACTCCTCTTCATTTATTATCTTCACACCGAGCTTATGTGCCTTCTCCAGCTTAGAACCCGGTTCCTCACCTGCAACTACATAATCCGTCTTCTTTGTAACGCTCGATGAGACCCGCCCTCCCAGTTGCTCAACCTTCCTCTTCGCTTCCTCTCTTGGTATAGAGATTCTACCTGTGAATACGAATGTTTTACCCGCCAGTACTTCCTCTCCCACCTCGGGCTTCTTCTCTTTCTCATACCGCACCCCCGCCTCCTCCAGCTTATGCAATAATCTCGCTGTACTCTCCTGCTTGAAGAAGAGGAGAATACTCTTCGCTACCTCCGGTCCTATCCCCGGGATACTTACCAGCTTATCATAACTGGCATTTCGCAGCTCCTCCATATCTCTGAAATTGGAGGCGAGCAATGATGCCGTATGCTCTCCCACATGTCTAATCCCAAGTGCATAAATTAGCCGTGCAAACGTGGTCTGCTTGCTCTTCTCTATCGCATCCAGTATCTTCTGTGCCGATTTATCGCCCATCCGCTCCAGTTTCAGTAGGTCCTTCTTACTCAGGCGGAATAAATCCGCCGCGTCTGTCACCATCTTACGGTCCACCAGCTGCTCTATCACCTTATCACCCAGACCCTCTATGTCCAGCGCACGGAGCGATGCGAAATGTTTTATCCGCTCCTTCAATTGGGCTGTGCATGAGACACCGATACAACGCCTTATAGGTCCTTCCTTCAATACCTCCGCACCACAGACCGGGCATCTATCCGGCATCTTGAATTCACGTTCCGCACCGGTCCTCTTGGATTTTATCACACTCACCACTTCTGGTATAACATCACCTGCCCTCTCAACCACCACTGTATCCCCTATTCGAACATCCTTCCTCTTCAATTCCTCTTCATTATGTAATGTTGCTCGCCTGACTGTAACACCACCTATCTGTACAGGCTCAAGAACCGCAACGGGCGTCAACGCCCCTGTACGACCCACCTGCACTACTATATCCTTCACCTTTGTAAACTCCTCCCTTGGCTGGAACTTGTATGCTATCGCCCACCTCGGGCTTCTGGAAATTGTTCCCAGCCGGTTCTGCTGTTCTACACTGTTTACCTTCACTACTATTCCATCAATCTCATAATCCAGCTCGTCTCGTCTCTTCTCCACTTCATCATGGTATCTTATCACTTCCTCTATCTCTCTAAATCGCCTCACCAGATCACTCACACGAAATCCTATGCTCTTCAGATAGTTCAATATCTCCCACTGAGTTGTGAATTCCTTGCCCTCCACACGCCCGATGCCATAAGCGAAGAAGTCAAGGGGTCTTGATGCTGTAACTCGCGGGTCCAGTTGTCTTACAGAGCCTGCAGCTGCATTCCTCGGGTTTGCAAACATTCGCTCCCCTCGCCTGGCCAATTCCTCGTTCAGCTCCCTGAATTTGCGCACCGGCATATAAACCTCACCCCTGACCTCCAGCAATGGTAATGCCTCCGAGAGGGTACGCAGGGGTATCGTCTTTATCGTCCTTAGATTCTGCGTCACGTCCTCTCCTATCCAGCCATCACCTCTCGTACTACCCACAACGAGTACCCCATCTTTGTACACAAGCTCCATAGCCAGTCCATCTATCTTTGGCTCCACCACATATTCTACCTCTATGTTTTTACCCTCTCCACCAAGCATACGTCTCACTCGCTCGTCAAATTCCCTCACCTCTGAAGCTTCCATTACGCTATTCAAACTCAACATCGGAATGCTGTGCCTGTAAGTCCTGAATTCCTCCAGCGGCTTCGCTCCTACTCGCTGAGTGGGCGAATCGGGCGTTATAAACTCCGGGTATTTCGCCTCAAGCTCCTCTAATTCCTTAAATAATCTGTCATATTCCGCATCTGAGATCTCAGGCTCATTCAGCACGTAATACCTGTAATTGTGATAACGTATCTTCTCCCTCAGTTCCTCGATATGTCTCCTTATCTCCTCTTTATTTTCCCCTCCTCCCATTTTGATTTTGATATTGTGCCGCGTCCCGTGAAAAGATTTAATAGATAAAGGAAATTAAAATAAAAGGGATAATGAATGACCGAGCGAATAATGGATGAAACGGAGAATAAGGGTAAGGAGAAGGTTGAGAATAAGGATAGGGATAGGGATAATGAAAAGGGGATAGAAACGCTGATACCCGGTCCTGATTACTTGGCAAGTGGTGTTCATATAGGTACGCAGCAAAAAACCGGAGATATGTGGAGGTTCATTTATCAGGTAAGACCTGATGGTCTTTACTTGCTTGATATAGAGATGATGGATAGGAGATTACGTATAGCGGCTCGTTTCTTAGCTAATTATGAACCTTCATCCATACTTGTTGTATCCGCGCGGGAATACGGGCATCAGCCGGTGAGTATGTTCGCCAGGGTAACGGGCGCGAGGGCAATAGTGGGACGATTTATCCCTGGTACCCTGACAAATCCTGAGAGCGAATATTTCGTCGAACCTTCCATTCTTGTATTGACTGACCCGATGACAGATGCACAGGCATTAAAAGAGGGTGTAAGAACCGGCTTGCCCATCGTTGCTTTATGTGATACGAACAACTCAACATCCAATGTTGACCTTATCATCCCAACGAACAATCACGGCAGGAAAGCACTTGCTACCGTTTATTGGCTGCTTGCACGTGAGTTCTTGCGAGAGCGGCACAGGCGTGAGGGCAAGAGCGATGAAGATTTTAAATTTGAGTACAGTGTGGAGGATTTTGAAGCTGAGGTGTGAGATAAAGGAAAAGAGAAGAGAAGAAAATGAGAAGACCGGCAGTAGCAGGGGCTTTCTACGAAGCAACCCGGGATAAGTTGATAGCACAATTAGAGGAATGCTTCGCGGGAGTATCAGAAGAAGAGGGTGTAGATGAGCGTATTATTGGTGCCGTGGTACCTCATGCCGGCTATATGTATTCAGGTGGTGTTGCCGCGCATGTCTATGCAAAACTCCCCTATGCCGATACTTTCATCATTCTCGGTCCCAATCATTATGGTACGGGCTCACTCATTGCCGCATCAAAGGAGACATGGATGACCCCTCTGGGTAGCGTGGAGGTGGATACCGCATTTCTGGATGCGTTACCAAGACGGATCATTGACTTTGATGAGACTGCACACATACATGAACATTCGATAGAGGTTCAACTACCGTTTCTACAATTCCGCTTTGATACCTTCCGCTTCGTTCCTATCTGCATGGCACTCAGTGATGAGGATACCGCACGTGAGATCGGGGAAGACCTTGCAGATACAATTGCCAGATTCCACCATAACGATAGAGATAAGAAGTTTATTCTGATTGCCTCTTCAGACTTCACACATTATGAACCAGACCATATAGCGCGTGAAAAGGACGAAGCAGTGATAGAAGCGATAACTGAGCTCGATATTGGCAAGTTCTACAACCGCATATTCGCACGGAACTCCTCTGCCTGTGGTGTTGGTCCGATAGCATCAGTGATGTATGCGTCGAAGAAGCTCGGTGCAAAGCATGGACAACTGGTTAAATACGCCACCAGCGGCGATGTCACCGGTGATAGAGCGAGTGTGGTTGGCTATGGAGGTATCGTAATCTTCTGATTTCTTCGTGCACGATACGATGCAAAGAGTAGCAGGGGAAGGAGCCTGTCGGGTTTTCTTCCGAGAATTGATGAGCAGTGACTTGATTATTGGTAATACCATTGTTACACCCACCTGTGCAAGATGCTCAACTCTGTTTGGCGTCGGTGAAGTGAAAGAAGTGGAGAGGAGAGGGAGAATAACAAAGCTGAAGATAGATGACTCCACTGCTGTCATCATTCTGTATACAGATATTAAGATGGCGTTCGAACCAGAGTCATTTCTGGCATTCCTCGGTAATCTGCGTATACGCCACCATGAGAGGGGCTTCCTGATGCTCGGGGAGGAGGTGGCTATGGCTGGCTCGTCTGTGAGAGATAACTGGATACTGAGTACTGCTATACGGACAATGAAGCGGATAGAACTGCTTCGCTCTCTGTCTCTGATGCCCATGTCCACCGCCACATGGATGAGAAAAGCTCTGACGCACTATGGCAATGGTAACAAGCTGGATGAATGTGAAAGTACGGCAATAAAAGCCGTTCAGCAGTTGTGGCTGCGTTATAATAGGACTGCAAAGGATATAGCACTTGATTTCCTGAATACCGTGGATAAGTGCAGTCGCGAACTGTTAATGGCGGAGTTAGGGAAGAAGGGACTGAAAGGAGCATGGATAGAAGGAGTGATTGACGAACTCATCGCAGATGGCAGGTGCTATGAGCCAGAAGCAGGTGTTTTGGCACTGGTTCATGAGTAGTATAATTTAATTTTATACTTTTCACTTTTACACTTCAATTAATAGTCAAAATCCAGCAGAAAGCTTTAACGTTACGAGATAATATTCCATATCCAATAGGAAAGGAACTAAGCAATGGAACCTTTTGAGAAGATGAAGTGGATGCAACTGCCACGAGAAGTTCTGGTTGGTCATGGAGTATTGGAGGAACTCGGGCGTGTATGCAGACACCTTGGGCTGCGAGACGGCGCCATTGTGGTCACGGGAGCGCTTTATACAAGGAAGATAGCGGGTGAGAGGGTGGTAGAGATTTTAGCAGATTCGGGCTACGAAGTGCAGCTTGTGGAAGTCCGGGCTATAAGCCCCGACAGTATAGAGCGCGTCAAGGAGATAGTGAAAGAGAACAAAATGGGTTTCGTGCTGGGCGTTGGTGGGGGGACAATCATTGATACCGCCAAGATTACTTCGTTCGAACTTGATATTCCTTTCATCTCAGTTCCTACCATTGCCTCACATGATGGTATTGCATCACCCAGGGCTTCTATTAAAGGTGATGACCGCAGCCCGGTATCCAGGCAGGCGCAAGCTCCACTTGCTGTCATCGCTGATACACAGATAATATCCTCTGCCCCCTTCAGGTTTACCGCTGCAGGCTGTGGTGATATCCTCGCGAACTATACCGCGGTACGAGACTGGCAACTCGCCCAGCGACTCCAGAATGCTGAATTCAGTAGTTATGCCGCTGCTCTATCAGAAATGACCGCGAACATGATACTGGAGAATGTAAAAGAGATAAGGAAGAGAGATGAAAAGGCAGCATGGACGGTGGTAAAGGCGCTGGTGTCAAGTGGTGTTGCTATAAGCATTGCAGGTTCTTCAGCACCTGCATCTGGTTCTGAGCATAAATTCAGCCATGCTCTTGATATGATAGCAGATAAGCCCGCTTTGCATGGTGAGCAATGCGGTGTTGGAACCATAATGATGTCATATCTATACGGCGATAACTGGCAGCAGATTCGCGCTGCACTGAAGGAGATTGGCGCGCCCACGACCGCAAAAGAGCTGGGTATAAAGGAGGAATATATCATCGAGGCTCTCACAATAGCACACAAGATCAATCCCGACCGATATACAATTCTGGGTGAGTCGGGACTCACAAAGGAAGCAGCAGTGAGACTCGCTCTTGCTACCGGCGTGGTTGAATAAATAGGGATAGGGGATAACGAAGATGGAAGAAGGGAGGATAGTAACTCTAATAGGAGAGAAGCTGGCAAACGAGGGTGAGGAGTTCATCTTCATGGGTACGGCGAAGAAGTGCGATGAGTGCAGATTAAAGAAAGCCTGTGCGAACCTCGAAGTGGGGCGAAGATACAGAGTAGAGCGGGTAAGAGAAGGTATAAAGCACGATTGTTATATCCACGAAGGGGGAGTCTGTGTTGTTGAGGTGATAGAACCGCCAATAAAAGCAGTGATTGAAGCGAAACAGGCAGTAAAAGGCTCAAAAATCGTATTCAAAACCATGAATTGCGAATCATCGCCATCACTACTCGATCTATGTCATCCCGCGGGTCTTATGGACGGCGATAGATGCACCGTCCTGGATGTGATAAGCGATATCTCTGCTGGCTTGAAACTGGTGGAACTAAAGAGAGAAGCGAAGTAGATGTTCATAGGTATAGACCACGGAACGACGGGAATACGGTTTGCCGGGATAGAGGATGTGGATATGAGAATCCTCGAGCTATCGCGTGAAGAAGCTGCGAGAATGGATGCTGGGACGATAGTGGATAAGGTGGAAACAGGTCTGGAAACAAGAACAGAGGAAATAGAACTCATTGCATTGACTTATTCGATGGGTGATGGCTTCTCAAGAATAAAAAAGATTGAGAAGGTCAACAACAGGGGATTGAGCGCTGAAGGTGGGGCAGGTATGAGGGTTGGTGGTGGTACGAACGTCTTCGATGCTATAAAGAACTCTGGTATCCCTACTATTATGATACCTGGAATACACGCACGCAGTGAGAGTATAGACCAAAGAATGCGATTCTACTCTCATTGTGCAAGTCCTGAGAAGGTTGGTGTTGCATATCACATATATAAGAAAGGTTTTGAACACTTCATCTTCTCTGATATCAGTTCCAACACAGTAACGATATGCGTGGTGAATGGAGTGATAATAGGGGGAATAGATGCATGCATAGGTGCACCAGGACTTTATCAGGGTCCTATTGACCTACAGTTGATAAGGGATATTGACAGTGGGAGATTGAGTGCAGGCGATGCATTCGCTAATGCCGGTGTCATGCGTAAACGGATAGCTGCCGATGCGTTAGCTACATTATCATTATTCGTGGCAATGGAAATCTCTGCGATGCGTGTGCTCACGAATGACTATGGTATATGTATATCCGCTGATGCAATCTTCTTAACAGGTTCAGAGGGAGAGAAGGAGGCGATGAAAGAGCGGGTAGACCAGCTTCTGGGTGTAAAGACACGAACATTAACGAGATACAGTGCAGCAATAGGATGCGCAGAGATAGCAAGGGATGTATATTATGGTAAGAGGGAGATAATGGGGATAAAAGTGGAGTTATAGTAGTAAAAGTAAAACTTATCTCCTACTACTTCCCTTTATCTTCGCTATAGGACGAATAGCACCACATGCATCACATTTCAATACCCATACACGCTCCATTCTGGATAAGTGCGTATCTGGCTTCTTACATTCCCAGCATAACACATATTCATGTATGAACCGTTGAATTTGATGCTGAATTTCCTTATGAGAGAATCTACCCTGGAATATCGCTCTGCTTCCTTCTATCTTACCCGCAGTACCCAGTTCACTGAGCAGGAATTTCATTACATATTCAGGTCTTCTGTTTATATAATTGCATATAGCATCAAAATTATCGAAGATGGTAGTCTTACCCTCGATGAAGACCTTTGCGTTAGGTATGACAAACCGGGATTCATTGCTCTTTATATTCGCTGGTAATTGGCTCAAAGCCCGATCCAATAGCACCTCATATTCGTGATCATCCATATTTCTGTACCTCTACCTTGCTCTCCTATCCAGCGCCGAGGAAGGGATTTGAACCCTTGCGTCCCGCGAGGGACACCGGCTCTCAAGGCCGGCGCTTTTGTCCACTAAGCTACCTCGGCTGATATTAGATATTGTATTCATGGCTTCTTCTTTCTCCAGTTGGGGTATTTCCTCATTCGCCGGGATTTGCCAAATCCACATGCCACACAGTACTTACCATGTACGCTAAATGAGTGACTACCACATCGCCGGCAAATTATGTGTGACCGCTTTTGCCTCTTACCCTTTGAAGGTGTCCCTTTCACCATCGCTCCTTCCCCTCCAATTCCTTACCCTTAGCTCCCTCTTCTTCCTTCTCCATATCTTTAGGCTCTGTTGGCGATATGAAGACAACATTGTCGCCCCTCACAAGGATCTCACCCAGAAGATTCTTGACCGAAGAATCGGCGTTCAACTCCTCTGCATCGTTCAGCAAGAGATTCATGTGCAGGTCGTAGCCTGCCAGTATCCCCCTGAACTCTCTGCCTCCTCTTATCTTCACTATAACTGGCGACTTCAGTGATCTGTTCAATATGTCCAACGGCTTGGGTCTATCCACCATGTTCATCACTCTCTTCTTTCATACTCCGCTAATCGCTAATTTGTGCTTCTTATTTTATTTTTATTTTATAATTGTTTTGAACTATTAATATCATAGCATAGTCTATATCTATTATCCTCTTATGTAATGTAAAGTAAATAGCGATAGCGGGGGAGTGAGATGGTAAAGTCCTTTTATGAATACATAGGTGATGCATGGAAGAGACCAGATGAGTCTTATGTGGGCGAATTGAGGCGTACGAGGCTGATAGAGTGGCGAAGAGAGCCTGCGGTTGTCAGGATAGAGCATCCGACGAGGTTAGATCGTGCACGAGCTCTTGGTTATAAAGCGAAACAAGGGTTCATTTTGGTAAGGGTGAAGGTTAGGCGTGGTGGCAGGCGAAGGCCGAGACCGAAGAAGGGCAGGAGACCGAAAAGGATGGGCGTACATAAGATAACGCCCGGCAAGAGCTTACAGCGGATTGCAGAGGAGCGAGCAGCGCGTAAATATCCAAATATGGAAGTTCTTAATTCCTATTGGGTCGCTGAGGATGGTAAGAGAAAATGGTTTGAGATAATAATGGTTGAACCTGCAAACCCCGTGATAAAGTCTGATAAGAGGCTCAACTGGATCTGCCAGCATAAGCATAGGGGGAGAGCCTTTAGAGGTTTGACATCTGCGGGAAAAAAGGGAAGAGCCCTGGTTTAATGAAGAGAGCGGGTGTGGTGGATCTGCCACTTCATGGTGGTTCGGCACCTTACTGGCTGGTAAAGCGGATGAAGGGCTTAGCTCATGCCATCCTTGAGTTGCTGGTTGAGGAATATGGAGTAGGGGGAGTGGTAGAGAAGCTGGCGGACCCGCTATGGTTCCAGTCACTCTCTTGCGTACTCGCCTATGACTGGCACAGCAGTGGTACCACAACGGTGGTATGTGGTGTCTTAAAATCAGTGATAGACCCGGAGGAATTTGGTATTGGTATCGCCGGCGGTAAGGGTAAGGCATCGAGAAATACGACATCTGAGATAGAAGAGATAGGACTAAAACTGAGCCTCAGTGATGCAAAGATTGAGGAGTTGAAATACGCCAGCAGGATATCTGCAAAGGTGGATAACGCGTGTATTCAAGATGGTTATCAGCTCTATCATCACTCGATGATCATCACCGAGAAGGGCGAATGGGCAGTGATACAGCAGGGTATGAATCCCGGCAATCGGTATGCAAGGCGGTATCACTGGCTCTCTTCGGCAGTAAAGAGTTATGAGGAGCCGCATCAGGGCATCGTCGGCTTCCCTCACAGCCATGTGCTGGATATGACCGCGAGGGATAGTAGAGAATGCCGTGAAGTCTCTATTGATCTGGTTAAGAGTAATAGTAGAGATTTAAAGCGATTGTATAAGGAGCTTGAGAGCAGCTTCAGGATAAAAAAAGGGCAGAGGACATTATTAAACTTCAATGCACCCACAGTGGAAGAGGAAGTACCAGTACCTGTACCTGCACCCACACCTGGCCAGACCAAGACCAGCATCTTCAAGTTACCGAGACGCGTGAACTGGGATGCACTTCGTATAGCTTATGAGAATCAGCCATCGGATTTTGAACAGCTTTTGTGTATTCGCGGTTTGGGACCTGCAACAGTGCGAGCCTTAGCGCTTATCGCCGAGTTGATATATGGAGCGAAGCCAAGCTGGCAAGACCCTGTTAAGTTCTCATTCGCATTTGGTGGTAAAGATGGCGTGCCTTATCCGGTAGATAGGCACACGATGGACGAGACCACAGAGATATTACAAACAGTGATGAAAGAGAAGGGAAAGGAGTGTAAGAGCTTTATTCATTAAATAAGATATTAGTGTTAGTTCTCCCATCTCACATCCTCTGGAAGCATATCAAAATTATCTGCTATAGAAGCTGTCCCTCAAATAATTATTTAGCACAGACACTTAAACATGCTACTATTTTAGTATTTCCAATCGCCACCACCAGAATTAGACAATGCGAACACCATATCCATCGGAGCACTCAAAAGAAACAACAATACAAGCCCGAATGCAATCATTTTTCTTCTCATCCTCATTTCATTCGCTTTAAAGATTATCACAGAATCATCACCTCCTCTTCTGGACCGAAAGTGAAAGTTATCGCATCTCCATCTTTTATTTACCCAACAACTTAGATAGAACCGTCTTTCGCGTATCAGTATCACAGTATTTTGAATATGCACAATTTTCGCATGGTGCATTCCTGCCTTTATCAGGGAAGGCGCCCTGCTTTATCCGTCTCACCTGCTTTAATATCTGCAATGCCTCTGCACGGTCACTTCTTCTTATCTGTGTCACCCGAAATTCCGCTTCCCTTATGTATTCCACAAACCCTCTCTTTACTATGCTCTCAAACTCATCCTCAATCAGCATTGCATACGCAGCCAGTTGTACACGGTCACTTCGCCACACGCCGTATCCCGGCGATTTACCCGTCTTTATCATGCATGGTATCACCTCTTCATCTGCTATTATCAACTTGTCCACACTACCACTCAGGTTCAGCTTTTCTGAATACATCATTCGTTCACGCTCATATCCATGCACACGCTCCAGTTCCGTCAGCTCATTTTCAGTCCTCAGTTTCTTCAGCCACTCATCATTCATACCCTGAATAAAATCACGCTTCACCGCCTCTGTCAAATCCAGCTCCAACCCCAGCCCTACCAGCTCTTCCCTGTATATCCGTGGTACCGACTCCACTATATCTCCTATTATAGCTCTTATAGCTGCGATGTCCTCACAGCCAGTGATTTTATGGAGGTTAAATGCAAATTCTTTCAATATGAAACTTTCTATCATGCTCTTTTCTCGCACTGTCACTGTATGTGCTTGTGCTTGTGTTTGTGTATGCGCATATGACTCATAACCCCGTCCTTGCGCTCTGACTCTGAAATATACCAATCTGGGACATATCACATACTGCATTAACTCGGATACTTTTACTTTTACTCTTACTTTCATCGTTTAAATATGACGTGATATTATGTAAGGGTTATGATTGATTATTATATTTTTAGAGTTTAGAGAGATGAAAGTGGTTAGATCAACCTCAATCGCGCTGATTACTGGTATCATTATCGCCATTATATTCATATCGCTCGTCCCGGTTTGTGCATATTCCTCACTATTGATAACCGAGGTTTATCCAAAAACGATGGTGAAGGGCGAACAGGACGAATATATAATTTTAACAAATAATTGCGCCCATTCGGTGGACATTGCGAACTGGAGCATAACGGATAATGAAGCAAATTTCACTTTCCCTCATGTCTCCATACCACCCGGCAGAGGGATATACCTCACGCGGAAGACCGCTGTATATGCTCGCCCTGATGCTATCGTTACCACCTTAAAGCTTGGTGCGACATTTGCATTGCGCAATCGAGGTGATGAGGTCATTCTGCGTGACAATCATGGTAGGGTAGCAGACGTGCTGATATACGGTGATTCCCCATATAATGGTCCTGGCTGGCGCGGTGAGCCACTGAAGAAGCCGTTGTCGGGAATGGCATTCCACAGAAAAGCTTATGAAGATACCGATACTGCCTCTGACTGGGTTATTCTACCTCCTGGTGCTTCGTATCATCCGCCAGAGCTAATTTCCGTCACCAACACGAGTGTTACCACCTTCGTATCGCCTGATTGCAGTTTCACAGTCCTGAAGAGCGAATTAGATAATGCTTCCTCTTCTCTATACCTCAATCTCTACGAATTTGACAATATCAAACTTCTGGAGCCTATTTTAGATGCCATGCGTAGAGGTGTACATGTTTATCTCCTGATGGAGGGTCGCCCGGTGGGAGGTATGGAAGACAAAGAGCGATATATCGCAGAGCAGATAGCGAGCAATGGTGGCACTGTTCGTTTCGCTCATGACAGATTCTTAAATCACGCTAAATATGCAATCATAGATGATAAGACACTGATTTTAATGTCAGAGAACTGGAAATACACCGGCGTACCGTATGACAGAACCTATGGCAATCGTGGCTGGGGCATTGTGATAAAGAATAGGATGATAGCGCATTACTTCATGGATTTATTCCTTGATGACCTTCAGCGTGCAAATGCTGATACTAATACTGAGACTGACGCATCTCTATCCTGGGAGATGGGGATGCAGATGAATAGCAAAAGCCAGATGGAAAAAGAAATACCCGGGGGCTATTACACGCCCGTATTTAAACTGCATACAATGACAACAAACTTCACAGTGATACCGGTCCTGGCGCCCGATTCCGCTTTGAGCTCGAGGACGATACTACAGATGATAAGGAATGCGAAGCGGTATATACACGTAGAGCTATTCTCTGTGGCGATGTACTGGGGAGATGAGCCGAATCCATTCATATCAGCGCTCGTAGAAGCGGCAAGGAGGGGTTGTGACGTGGAGATTCTGCTGGATTCTAAATATTTAGAGGGCGATAACAACAATGATGAAGTGGTATCAGAACTGAACAGGATAGCGCGTTCGTCGAATTTGAGTCTTGAGGCTAAATTAGCTGATCTGGGCTCGTCTGGTCTGGCGAAGATACACAATAAAGGGTTGGTTGTGGATGGTAAGAAGGTGCTTATATCTTCATTGAACTGGAATGCGCACTCGATTTATAACCGTGAGGCGGGTGTGATAATAGATAACAGTGCTATCGCATCCTTTTATGACCAGGTCTTCCTTTACGACTGGAACGCTTCTTCCACGAATGAGCATGAACAGGCACGAGATAGGACACCAGAAATGCAAGTTCTGTACATCATACTCACTCTTTGTGCTTCTTTTGTTATATTCAGGCTCGTAAGATGGTATCAGAGACGGTGGCGATAATGATAATTATTATCGGGTATCAAGCATCCACATCCATGAAACACTTAGGGTTAGCGCTTCGTAATAAGCGTCGGAGTAAAGGTTTGTGCCTTCAGATACGCCGGGTTTTGATCAAAGGCGTAAATTACCACATGCAAGGAAGCGGATGAGGTTGTTAAGGCTATTCCTGTGAGTAGAAGTATTAAAGTGGATAGTTTCCAATTAGTATGTAGTATGCCTTGCTTTTTATTCATAACTTTTATTTTACTACCTATAACTAAAATGTTTACGATGTAAATGCAAACAAATATTCAAAACATATACATTGATACTTGCTTCTTTCAGGGCTATCTATGGGGAAAAGAGGATGAAAAA
>JAGGRR010000024.1 GCA_021159465.1 Methanophagales archaeon | reverse complement strand
GGATACCCGTAGTAAGGGTGATAATACCGGGATTTGAGGTATATGCCAGGAATCCCGAGAGATTGGGGCATAGATATAGAAGATACCGGTGAAGAAGAAGATACCGGTGAAGAGATCGAATTATATTATATCCATTTAACAAAACCATAAGATTTAAATATACATGAATATTTTTGTTTTCTCAAAATTGGAACGTTTAAAAAAAATAGAAAAATTTAAATACATGCAAACTAAATTAATAGTGGTGGTAAAAATGGAGGAAGGTATTTGTTATGTCTGTAATCAAACATTTACAGCGACAAGCAAGGATGCGCTGGTAGATAAGATAGTGGAACATATAATGGCATCGCATCACGGTTGGGTCTGGGGGGATGCGATGCAAGCGAAGAACGTATTTGAGAAATGCCCGGTATGCGGCGCGACACTTGGCAAACTCGCTGCGAAATGCCCCAACTGCGGTGCTGATCTTGTGGAACAATTTGCAAGAAAGGTAACCGTGAGGTATGTAAAAGGCTAATAGAGGAAGTAATTAACTTCCTGCATTTTTTATTTTTATGGCTTTCTGATATGAAGATTTTTAGCAAGCATTGAGAAATCTATTTATACAAGGCAAGAATAGTTTCCCTTATGGAGAAGTATTGAGAAAAAACCGAAAAAGATAAAATTCAAAAAGAGCTATGCTGTTACGAAGATGGGAATGAAGATCGAGGATGAGTTGATAAAGGAGATCCATGTGCTCTTACATCCGATAAGGTTCAGGATTGTGGAGCTACTGGCAGACAAGCAGATGCACATAAATGAGATAAGTAATGCGCTTGGTGAGGAGAGACGGCTTGTTTCTTACCATCTACTTACTCTGGAAGAGCATGGGTTCCTAGATAGCAGATATGAGATCTCGGAGCTACCGAAGTCAAAGGGCAAGGCGATAAGGAAATATCGCATCACGAACAAAGTGGAGGAAGTGGTCTCGAAGTTCAAGAAGAGGTTTAAATAATAACTACAGAGGTATTTGTTGCATCCTGACCCTTTTCTCTGAATAGAAGAAGGGAAGGTTTATGTACTAAAAAAACAAATATATACTTAGTTAAGATATGGATGATAGGATAAAGAAGTGTCCGGAATGCGGGTCCAAGAACCTGATAACAGACCCCAAGCATGCAGAACTCTATTGTGCTGACTGTGGGGTGGTGATAGCGGAGAATCTTGTGGACCCTGGACCTGAGTGGCGTTCCTATGACGAGGAGCAAGCATCAAAGCGGATCAGAACAGGTCCTCCTATAAGCTACAGGGTTCATAATATGGGTTTGAGTACACCCGTGCCTGAGACTTTCACCCGCACAAAGAGATTGCGGGGGATACTAAATATGGATAGCAGTGAGAAGATCCTCTCCTTTGCACTCGGGGAGATAGATAGAATGGCAAGCGCGCTTAAGCTGCCAACAGAGATCCGGGAGGAAACTTCTGTACTATACCGGCGGGCAGCGAAGCTGAATTTGATAAAGGGACGAAGTATAGAGGAGCTGGTCTCTGCAATGTTGTACATTGTGTGCAGGCAGTATCATGTACCGCGAACGCTGAAGGAGATTGCACAGGTATCACGAATGCCCCTGCGAAAGATAAGGCGCGCATATATCTTTCTTGTGCGCAGGCTTGGAATAAAACTCGCGCCCGCAGATCCCGCGCAGTATGTACCCAGATTCTGCTCTGAGCTGGGGTTGAGTGATGCGATAAGGGAGAGAGCGATAGAGATATTGAAGGAAAGCGAGAGTGCAAGTGCAGCGAAGGGTTGGGGACCAACTGGCACCGCTGCGGCTGCTATATATCTCGCTGCGAATTTGAGCGGTGTCTCGGTTTCTGAGAAGGATATAGCGAAGGTCGCAGGTACAACCCCGATCACCATCCGAAACAGGTGTAAGGAGCTGGAGGATAACTTAAAGATAAATACAGATATCTTGTCATATCCACATCAAAAGGGCGCGTATTTTGTGATATGACATGTACCATATATATCACGCCCTGGGTTTGCACATGCACCTGCCTCTGGGGAATATAGTTTTGTTGCTCCGAACAAGAGAGTAGGAGGCAAAGGAGATAACATTGTGCTATGAGCGTCCCCTGAGATATGTATCGCGCTATGAAGATACAGCGGGAATATTTATGGGCTTCTCCGGTATACTGCTGGAGCAGCTCTGCAGCCTATATATGTAGCCCACATATAATAGAAAGTTTCTCTGCAATACTGGGACCTGAACAGGGTAATGCAAGAAATATCCCGCAGTAAGAGGGATTGAATTCCTTGGTATGGGTTATTATCATCCCCTCTTCCCTCTGATACCAAAGGGAGATTGGAAACCACAGATAGAACGATGGAAGCAACGGGTGAAAGCACTTGGCTTGAGTGTCCAGGGCTTTTGGCCCCTGAGATGGGCTTCTGCATGGAGATGATACCGGTGCTGAAGGATACAGTTTTTAAATACGTCGTTGTTGATAGCGTACATGTGAATCCAAAGGGTGGGAAGATACGGAGAGAGGATATAATGTACAAGCCGCATATTGCTGAGTACAATTCCGCTGAGATAGTGCTAATACCGAGAGACAGGGATATAAGTAACACCCAGGAAGGTGGATTTGACCCTACCCTAAGTGGTTTGAGCATGAAGTCATGCAATGCATAAGACAGAGCGATGTGAAGGGAATTGACTTCTTACCACATGGTTCAGTTCAGATAGTGAGAATAGAGGATGGTTCAGACAGATGCATGAGCCATCATGATTCTGAGGACATTTCTTCGCACCTTACATGGCATGGAGGAAGTGCAGAGGGAAAATTATCAAATCACACCGATAAAGATAAGTGAGTACATAGAAGAGAATCCACCCACAACTTATGTTGAGGTCCGAACAGGTGCGTGGAATGTAGCAAATACATCTGGTTATGATTTCAGCCAGTGGGAGGGTACAGAGAAGCAGCGGGCGACTATAGAAGAGCTGTGGGTAACGAGCAGGGAGTATCATCGGCTCGGTAAAAGGATTCCAGAGGTAGAAGAGCATATACTGAAGGCTGAAACGAGCTGTAACCTCTTCTGGGGTGATGCATGGGTGCACCTGATATACGAGGATATGAAAGCAGCGAAGGAACTGATGCGTACAATCTACAATCAGATATCAGATCTAATCAGTAATTAGTCTCTCCTTCCACTAACTTCCACTAACTATTACTATTCTCACTATATCCTGTGCCACTCGTGCATTCATCAGATAATCATCCATGGTTGCTATTAGCGTTCCTATCCTGGGCGCTTCAAGATGAACTATTGCACTCCCGTCCTTTTCCTTTAACTCTGTCTTTATATTATTCACGTTGTCGGGCATCAAAGCACCTGCTACCAGACATGCATCCTCTCCTTTCATCTTTATTCTCGCTTTTATTCTCATAAATTAGCTCGGTTTATTTATTGGACTTATACTCACCCGGGGTAATAGAACTTTGTAACACATGCAGGATTTCTCGTTAGTATATTTCTAACAGAAACAATACCAACGAGCTCCTCACCGTCAAGCACAAGCAGCCTTCTTATACCCTTCTCAGCCAGTATCTCACACGCCTTCTCCACCGGTGTATCAGGCTCAACGGTAATCAAAGGCGAGGACATTATCTCTTTTGCTCTCACCTCACCCGGTATCATGTTCTTCATCGTGACCTTTAATGCTATGTCACGGTCTGTAATTATACCTACAGGCTTGCCATCCCTTGTTATTACCACACTCCCCACACCCGACAATTCCATATCCCTCGATATCTGAGTCACAGGCGTATCCTCATCTTCTGTTATCACCTTCGGTGTCATTATATCTCTAACTTCCAGCATCTCCATTGCCATTATTCTCCCACCTCTCTTTTCTTTAATTATACAATCTAAATAAAGCTTTCGGTTCGCGTTCGCATCGCATTTGCATCTACTTCAGTCATGCAGTCAGGGACGAGTTCTTTTAAATGGTAAACGAAGCCTCTTACCCACACCATGCCGATAATCGTGGAACCAGAATACACCGGAAGCGAAACTGGAAATTGACTGTCGCTTCCTCCAGTACGTTATATGCCTCAATTTTCTCAGCACCGTCTCCAACCTCTTCCTCTGCTCCCCCGAAGGCTCTTCCATGCGATTATAAAGTCCCTCAAATCTACCATATACTTCCCTCAGCTCTTTGTCATCTCTGTAAAAGCCTATAAGTTCCCTCAGTTCTTCATATACCTCTTTTATCCGCTCCTTGTAGCTGTCTGCATCGTTCACCATTAAAAACTTCTCAGCCTCACTTAAAGCTCGCTCAAGTCTGTCAAGTGTCCATCCACTTGCTAACACCCGCACTTCAGGATAGAACCTCCGGACACACTCGGGTATCTGTGATAATATGTTCCTAACGCTGATAATCCCGATAAGTATGCCGTTTTCAATCACCGGCAGCCTCTTTATCCGCTTCTCTGCAATGAGCTCACATGCCTTCTCCAGAGGTATATCAGGCTCAATAGTTATCAGAGGTGAGGACATGATCTCCTTTGCTTTTACCTCGCTCGCTCTTCTGTCTTTTAGCAGAACCTTTAATGCAATATCCCGCTCTGTAATAATGCCAATGCCCGCTGGATTGTCTTCTGAGGTGATCACCACACTGCCTATACCCAGCTCTTTCATATCCCTCGCTATATCTATCACGGGAGTATCCTCATCTTCTGTTATTATAGGCGTGCTCATTATGTCTCGGACTTTCATCTCTATCTCTCTTATCTCTTAGTTGGCTTATTTATAGTACATAAAGTATAATATTTCTTTCGTAAAGCTTTCTTTTTGAAAGAAAGGTTTTTTAAAAAAGAACAGGAGTTAAACCTTAGGTTTCTTTGCCTCGGGATGCGCCCTGATTTGTTCGAGAACACGGGGGAAGTCGGCAAATACAGCTCCTAAATCCACTGTTCCTACAATATCAACGACGCCAAGCGCTGCTATTGCCTCTCCCTCTTCATTCCTGATAGGGGCAACAATAACAGGTATACGAGCATATCTGCCTGTTAGCGGTGTTGTTCGAATCACCCTGTTCTCCTTCAATACCCTCTCCAGCACCGGACCGGTGTAATCAAAGTCAACCACTTCACCCTTCTCTACTCTCACACCTTGCCTGTTCTTGCTTCGCGCGGTCACTGGTATCACAAGCAAATCGTTCACTGCTTTTGCTATCGGTGCGAGTTCTTCTGCACTCGAGTCCTCATTTATTATGATATCCTTTCCCATCTCTTCTTCTCCTTTCGTTTTTACACCTTTGACGGTTCCTTGAACAGCAACGTATAATCCCCATACACCTTCTTCAGATACTTCGCCAGCCATATTACCACGCAATAAAACACCACCAGCAGAAGGTATCTTATGTCTCTGAAAAGGAAATCATAGGGCACCAAAGATTCGCTCACACCTCCCACTCCTGCCAATCTGTACCATCGCATTGCATAGTAAACTATAACATAAACGTTTATAGCTGCCACACTAACGGCAATCCAGCGGTAAATCTTGTTCAATTCCAACCATCCCTTCAGTCCCCGGCTCATATAAAATATGTAAGCAAATAGGGCCCAGCCCATTATGAAAAGGGCGATGCCCGAACACTCACTTTCCCATAGCGCTACCTTACCATCCGAACTTATACCTGTTCGCCACAGAATTGCTATCACAACAATCGTAATCAAAGTCCGTTTATCCATTATCACATTACCAAAAGATTCTCTTATGGTCATTTTTTAAACAAAGTTCCTACTTCTTCTTCATCTTTTCTTTATAAAAATATTTCTTTTTTTAGCTCTTGCATTCTTTATCTCCGCGAGTGCATTCGCGGTCATCCAGTCATGCCCATGAACGATATCGAAGCTGCCAGAAACGTTCTCAGTCTGGAAGAAATGATAAGCGAAAGAATAGCACATATTGTTCATCTCTTCTACTAAGTTTGGATTCAGATCGAAAGGGCAGCGATGATAATGTATTCTATCTAGCACCTCGTAATGCTGCTGCTCATACCCCATCCTTGTGAACACGTGAACTTTATTCCCGGCTCTTTGGAGAGCAGCAGCGAGCTCTGTAACATGTGGTGCAACACCACCGACCGCAATCGAATGTAAAGATACCAAACTGAGCAATGCGATTCTCATTTTCTTTTATCTATCGCTCTATTTCCGGTATTGAAGAATTCCTGCAGTTATTCATGTCGCTCGACGATGACCTCCGCGAACTTGTCTGGTGTCTCTCTAATTCCCTCCGCGGTTTTCTTTGTCGCCGAGATATTCTATCCACGACGCAAGCCAGAGAAACTCGTCCTTAGTGAACATATCGAGATTATCTCTCAACTCAGCCATATTTTTTATGGCTATGCTACTGCTGCCCCTATTCTGGTAATACGGATTCTTTCCCGCAGGGGCGAATAAAGAAATTGCGAGCCTGAACAGCTCTGTTTTCTTCTTATTGTATAGTCCCAAAAAATTTGACTTTAAATACCTTCAAACAACTAATGGGTTACGGCAGACTAACAGAGAAGAAGGTAAAGTACATCGTGCGACACAAGAGAAGAGGAAAGAGCAACAGAGAGATAGCGTTTGAGATGAGGGTCAGCGTTTCAACGGTCAAGAGGGTATGGTCTTACTGGCTCACACACGGGGAGTATTTGCCAATAAGAAAGAGGGGGAGAAAGGTGAAGGAAATAATAAGTGAAGTAAATATGACTACATGAAAAACACCTCCTTATAAATAGGGAAGAAGGAGGTGCATATGTATATAGGATTGGATGTGCATAAAAAGTTGAGCTACTATTCGATGGTAGACGGCAGGGGAACAGAGATGCAGAGAGGTAGATTTCCAACGACATGCGAAGGCTTGGACGAGTTTGCGAGCAAGTTGCCTGAAGACGCAAAAGTGGCGATCGAGGCGTCGACTTCGGGTATCTTTGCGTATGAGCGCCTGGACGAAAGTGGGATAGAAGTGCATTTGGCACATCCAGTTTATGTCAAGCCGTTTGCAAAGAAGCATGTGAAGACAGACAAGGTGGATGCTAGGGTGTTAGCGCAATTGTTGAGAATGGCTTACTTGCCGGAGAGCTATGTTCCGGGTAAAGAGATAAGGGACCAGAGAGTCATGATTCGGCATCATGCAAGTCTTGTTCGTTTACGGACTTCAATAAAGAACAGAATACACGCATTGCTGGCGATAGAGGGGGTTCAGACATCGGAATTCAGTGACCTATTCGGAAAGAAGGGGATGGAGTTCCTGAAAGGAGTGAAACTTCCCCAAGTGACGAGAGGCACTGGAT
>JAGGRR010000023.1 GCA_021159465.1 Methanophagales archaeon | reverse complement strand
GAATAAACCTATCCAGCCTCTCTTTCCAAGAATAACGCTCCCTTTTCTTGAGCCAAAACAAACATATCTGTTTGTCTGAAGTTATAATATATTTTATATTGAGAGCGTTTTTGTGATGAAAACGCTCTCAAAAAAGAGAGCGTTTTGAACAAGGACGCTCTCAAAAACGGTTCGCACCCGCTCTCAAAATTGAATTAAAAAGAAGGGGCGGGTGCGAGCTGTATAAAGTGAAGTAGGCGGTGCATAACCGCTTATGGATAAGCCTCTGAAGTTTAGGTGTGGGGGTATGTGTAGGAAATAGTGATTTAAAAGCGATAATGCGTTAATGCGTTAAAACACTCATAACGCTTAAAACGCTCACTCAAAAAAGGTGGAGACCCGTCGGGGCGGGGGGCTTATGCCTCCTGTAATCTATACCTGCTACTGTAAATTATGCCAATATCGGAGAGGGGGGACTTTTGATGTGGTCGCCGAGAGTATAGACAGCCACATTCAGAGGACACACAAGATTGCATGGAGGGATAGTGAAGGAGACACCTTTAGAGATTTTGTAAAGAAGATAAAGAAATATATACCACTGCTCAGTGGCGATAATAGTGTTGTGGAGGTATGTGTTGAAGGAGCCCGTATTGTATACGATAAGGTGGAGAAAGCATGGACTATCATAACGCCGTTGTTTGAAATCAGTAGTGCGGGGCATCGCATCAGTGAAGAGGAAGTTGAAGAGGCAAGAAGCTTTGCAGAGAGACTGAAAGAAGAGGGGAAAGTAACTGAAAGGGAGTGGAAGAGGATAAAATATAGGAAGAAATACCACCACTACCATCAAAAATACTATAAGGACTACTTCGAAACAAAGACTTCCCACACACTCCAAAGCCTTTCCACCCCTTCAAGTATTGAGAGAGTTGAGTTCATGCGATTGTGGACAGAATACACTACACTAAAGACAAGCGGTGATGTTGATACTCCTGAATTTCACGAAACAGTAGAAAGGTTGAAGAAGCACAGGCTCGGGCAACCAATGACCAAGAAAGACCTAGAAAAACTAAAGAAAGATCTCTCTCTCCTACACCTTGACCACTCTCGATTATGCGAAAAGTGTCCTCTCAGAAGGTTCTGCAAACTCGCCCGTTCAGCTCACTTCCTTGCGAGAGAGATTTTAATGGAAGAAGGATGCGTTTTCCTTCAAAAGTTGTTTGCCCCCTCTCCCTAATTTTTCCCATATCAAAACTATCCCCCCGTTCCCGTGCAAGAGGGGTCTCCACCTAAAGCAGAGAGCTCCAGGCCCCCCGCAAAAGCGGGGGAGGGGAGGGGGTAGAGGAAAAATGACGGGAGGAAATATGGGTGTGAGAGGGAAGAGTGTGGAAGAGATGGAGAAGTTAGTGGAAGAGTTGAAGAAGCGTGTGGAAGAGCTTGAGAAGGAGAGTAAAGCGTTCAGAGGGCTTGTAACAAAGCGAGAGGGGCTTGATGTAAAGTCAGAGCAACTACGAAAAGAGTGGTTTAGAGAGGCGAACCAGAAATACTTCTCAAAGAAGAGGGTGGTGAAAAACACTGCCGAAGACCTTGCCACTAACATAGCGCTTGGAAAAAGTGTTTCACTTGACAAAATTATAAGGAAGATAGAGCAGAAAGTTGGGGTGGATGTTGCAAAGACGCTCGATGATGTTGCGGACGAGAGAGAGATGCTCCAGAGACTTAAGGCTATAGAAATTGCTGTAGCGAAGGCTTACAGAGAAGACAAAGAATTGCAGAGAAAACTCGACCTTGCAAAGAAAGGCAGGCGTCTGAGCCTTTACTACAGAGCGAAAGTGATTGACGATTTGAAGAGAACGGGAGATTGGAAAGAGATGACGATTGAGGAACTGGAGGCTGAGATAGAGGCGCACAAAAATGTGATTGGAGGGGGCGCCTAAGCGCCCCCATTTTTTACGACCCCTCCACCCGCTGCGAAAGGGGTCTGGAGCTCTCTCAAGTGCAACAGCGACAGGGGAGGAGCGAGCAGTTCTCCCTACCCTATAGGGTAGGGCGGTCACCCCCGCCGCCGATGAAGCAGGATGTTGCCCCAGTCCTGCAGAAGGTCTGCTCGTTTCTCCCCGGGCCACTTCCCTGGAGGTGCTCCGCTCTCCTCTGCCTTTCTTACTCTCCGCAGAGGAGAGTCCCGCCTCCCCCAGGGCGGGCACCCGATGAAGTGCGAAGAGCATGGAGGGTGGGTTGACTAACGGGGGATGGGAAGGCGCGGGAGGAGGGACTGGTCTCCACTCCACCAGCTCTCTCCCCCCTAACCCGAGGGGAGGTCTGACGGGGTGAGAGCTCCTCCTCGAGGGGATGCGCCACCTAGGCGGGGTGGTAACCCGTGCCCCCGATGGGGGGTCGGATCTCCCGCCACCGATGAAGGGGAAGGGAGCCTTTCCGACTTGGGGGTGATGTGGATGAAGGTCTATATAGAATTCCGGCACGGATTAAGACTGTGCGTTGAGGGGGCGGAGATTTACAAGGAGAGAAACTACAGCGGAGAGACGGTAATGATTTATAACGAGAGTATAAGCTTTATCCTCTTTAAAGGGATGCGAGGATACTATCTAAGAGCGCCGAAACTCTGGAGAAAGCCCGCGCCTGTGAATGTCTTACTCCACTAACTCTTTTTTCTCTCTCATTTTTTCCTTTGGGGGTAAAAATGAGGTTGGAAGTAGAAGTCATAGAGGAAAATATAGAAGAACTCATAACAACGCTTGCATCGCACACACACTCAACCGAGTGGGACATAGGATTTTTAGAGCAAGTTGTAAAAGAGCTCCAAACAAACCTCAAGCGACTTCGAAGGATGCGGGGCTAATTATTTCTTTCATTTTTCTTTCATTTTTTGCTTGGGAGTGATGGAGATGGATGACAAGTGGTGAGAGTATTCTGCCCCGTCTGCGGGGCAGAGATATGTGCGGTAAAGTATGGCAGCATAATCTACTGGAAGGATAGATGCCACCGACATATAGATGTCATCACTGTCGGCTTCGGCGAGGATGCGAGAGAGGTGCTGCGAGAACTCGAGGAGAGTGGAGGATAAATTTTAGAGGCGGAGAGAGACGGGGGTTACACAGTCATCATTGTATGCTTTGAGCAGTAAGCCAAATTAACCATTCTCCATTTTTTCTATTTTTCGCTTGGGGGTGAAGATGGAAGAGGAAGTGTTAGAGCTGCTGAAAAAGCTTGTAGAATGTCAGCTACCCCGCCCTAAAGGGCGAGGCTTGCTCAACCCCTATTAAGGGGGAGCATCGGGACGGCTGACAAGCGCCCCGTTCTGAAGGTCTTTCAAAACCCTCAACATAATGTTTTTAGCACCGACAATATCTGCATGCTCTTCGAATCCACAGTTCCTGCAACAGAACCTCTTCTTGTCTCTGTTTTCCTTAGCAGTGTAGCCACACACCGGACAGCTGATTGATGTATACTGCGAGTCAACGTAAATGACTTTGCTTCCGCAGAGTTTGGCTTTGTATTCGATCAGCGTTTGAAGCTCTCTGAAACACCACTGACTGAACAACCTTCTTTTCTCGCCGCTGAACTTAGCATGTCTCTCTCTACGCTCTCTGATACCGTTCAAGTCCTCTAAACCAAAGACACATGGCGAGTTCTCAACAATTTCTTTGGCAACGACATGCAGAAAGTTCCTAACCAGCCGTTTCTCGACTCCGCTAAGAGATGATAGACGCCTCTTAGCGGAGCGAGTGCCTTTAGACTGGAGTTGTGAGCGTAACTTTTGATAATGTGACTTCAACCTCAAAACTTGTTGAGAGAACTCAATAAGCTTACTTCTTCCTAAGCTATCACATAACGCCACGAAACTATCTGAAGGCTCATTTATATCAACGCCAACGACCTTCTTAGGCTTAAGCTCGCTCTCAGGAACTTCTACCGATACGATGAGATACCAGAGCTTGTTGCTTCTCTCATAGTATAGGGTTGCGTCTCCGTAGCCAAGCTCTATATATTTGTAGTGCTTGCTCCAACCGTAGTAAGGAATCCTCTTCAATCTTTCACCAATAACTGAGATGGAGCAAACTCTTGGGTCTATCTTCAAGTCGTAGCTTCTTCCCTTAACGAGCTTGACAATCAGCTTCCTTCTTTTGATCGGTCTTTTAACCTCTTTATAGAACAACTCAACTAACCTCTTGCGATCTCTCTTAGAGACATGAAACTTCTCAGCTAACTGATCAAAGACTGAAGCGTAGTGCTGAGCGACCTCTCTTATGACCGAGATGGCGATCTGAGCCTGAAAGGCATATTTCTCCTTGAGCTTACGGTATAGGGCTTTGTGCAATCCGATGTGGTCGAAAACACGATTGCTGAAAGCGTATTCGCTGACCTCGTTGAAGGCGTCTTTATACTTCTTTGCCAAATCCATAATCTTCTGCCTCTGCTCTTCCGTAGGTTCAAGCTTTAGCTTCACAGATAGCGTGACCATCTACTAAGTTGTGAGTGAAAGTATTTAAATGTTGTTCTTATCTTCTACCCGCCCTGAAGGGCGAGGTTTCTACTTTTTCTATGAGTTCGAGTGTATCAAACATCAACCCCCGTGCTTCAACAAACTAAGAGCTCGTGTAAATTACGATGCATGTGGAAAATGCCCCTTAAACAAAGAGGGCGAGTTTTGTAGATTAGGCGAGGTGCGAGTGAAACTGCAAGAGCTCTACTTATCAGGAAAAGTCCCAAAGATTTTTGAACAGCTTATATTTGGTTAATCACTTTTCTTTTTTTTCCTTTTGGGGAGGGTGAAATACATGTTAGATGTGCTACTAGAGAAGTTAAGGAAAGCGAAGAGGGTATTTGAAGAAGAGTTGAGGGGGGATGATATGGGATGTTCTGCTAGAGGTGTATATTAAGAGGGAGAAGTTAGACGAATTACAGAATATCGCTAAGAAAGCCTCGCCTTTCGGGGCGGGGAGGATGTCAACAAACTCCCACCATTCTGGGGGAAATGACAGTATGTCCTTTCTGCAAGGAGAAACTTGATTTCGTAAGGTCAGCTGTATACGAAGTATCAAGCCTAATCGATTATTCCCCGGACGGGTCGTGGGAGTATAGCGATGATGTATGGCCTGACGATAAAATTGTGGTAACATACTGTCCATACTGTGGAAAAGGTCTACCATTAGAGGCCGACGAGGAAGAGATTGAGAGATTTTTCAAAGGCGAGCTCAAAATAGCATTGATCTCAGAGATAAAACACCTGAGGAAAAACTTAGCGCTCTACAACGGAAAAGTCTACAGGATTGTGAGAAAGAAGGATGATGCTGTCTTGCTTGAGCGCCTTGAAGATGAAGTTGTTGAGTGCATCTTAGAGGCTGAAGCAGGGGTGAGCGAGTGATGGCTTTTTGCCCTTTCTGCAAGCAAGAAATAAACGAAGTCAAGGCGGTGTATAGAGAGGTGAGACATGTTGAAATCGCTGCAAGAGTGTGTCTTGATCCGACCAACCACAATCTCTCTTACAACGAGGAAGAGGTAGAAACACTTGATGTTGTTGATGTAGAAGAGGAAGAGGAATACAGTTGTCCAAACTGTGGAGAAACGCTGCCTCTAAGCAGCGACGAGCTCGAACTGTTCTTAGAAGGAAAACTCGCTCTCGCCAAAGAGAGTGATGCTAAGGTGAAAGGTAATTTCGCCCTTTTCAAAGGGAAAGTCTACAAAATTATCGGGCCTTTTCTGCCAAAAACCGACGACAATCTCCTGCTCTTAGAAGCTATAGACGATGAGCTTGCTGAAGCAATACTCTCCGCAAACTTTTAATATTTTTCTTCTCTCTTTTCCTTTGGGGGAAATGAGCGAGATATTTCAAAAGCTGGATGAAATGCTTGAAATCCTGCAAGATGGAAAGGAAAGGAGCCTAACAGAGATATGCGAGATTACAAATCTGGGCAGAGAGACTGTAGGGCGTGTTGTTAACTTCTTAGCAACATACGGCTTTCTGAAAATCATAAAAGCAGAGGAGACGTATGTGCAGATAACAGACGGTGGGAAGAAGCTTCTTGAGCTGTAGAGATGGGGGGAGAAAAATGGCAGTAATATCCCCTTCCGGGCAGCCGGAAGGAGAAGGGGGAGAAAAAGATGGAAGAAAAGGAGGAAGTTCACACCGAGCTATCTGCAGAGACCAAAGCTGCGCTAAGCGTTCTGATCAAAGAGCTTGACGAGATTCTTAGGTCTCCGAAGCTCACAGATAGGCAGAAAGTTATCTCAATAGAGGCACTACTCTATACATGGATTGTCGCTAACAAACTTCCCGTATGGGAAGTCAAGCGTGTAGATGATAGTGTATCAATAAAAATACCGCTGGAGGGGACTCGTAAGAAAGATACGGAAAGGAAAGATTGAGCCGCAAGATCAATCAATTCTTCTTATTTTTCCTTTGAAGGCTTTCTGCTACCTCTTTCTCACGAGATAGAGCTCAGAAATTTTCTACCATGTTCTCATAAGGATTAACGAAGAGTGTGCTGGGGGTGTGCGAGATGGGAGTAAGCGTGAGTAAGGCTCTGCTTGTGCTATCGCTCTCACTAATCCCTCTCTCAATCACGCCCACGCAAGCCCAAGTGCCTGAAATTCTGAGCAATTGCACACCCTCAGAGTTCTACACACCTTATGTCGTTAGCGTCTTCGCAACCTTTGACATAAACAACGACGGGTTGTTAGACCTCGACGAGATGAAAATCGCATACGACACACTCACATCCACAATCATATACAGATATGATGATGAAAACGCTGAGCCCGCGCCAGGAACAATCGTTGGTGATGGACGCCCAGGCCCTGACTACTTTCAGACGCCTGAAGAAACGCTGAGAGAGCAGGCAGGAGACTGCGAGGACTTCGCAATTCTCTTCGCTTCACTTCTGAACTATTACGGTTATATCGCCTTTGTAGGCGACATCGACTGCGATGGAGACGGCGAAGTTGATCACGCAACTTGCCTTCTTTATGCACCCGAATCAACCGCAGACGCAATTTTTGAGCTTGGGCTGAGCGATGTCGTTGATGTGTTTGAGACCACTCCTGAAGAGATTGCGCAGAAACTCCACTGCGAACTTGGTGATGGCTTTGAAGATTGGGTGCTCATCCCGATTGATGGAACGTATTCAGAGCATTTCGGATATGTCTCAGGAGCGGTAATTCCTGAGTTAGAGTATTTCCTCGTGGATTTCTACACGGTCAAAGATTTCATGAGAATGAATCCTGGTGCTGTGCTGACTCCAACAACACCGACTCCAACGCCAATAACGCCCGAGCCGACAACACCCACTCCAACAGCACCACTCGTGGCGGCTATAATCGTTGCACTCTTCCTCAGAAAAAGAATATGATTTATTTTTTCCCTTGGGGGATGAAGATGCCGGAAGACCTTAAAAAAGATATAACGGACTTAGAGGAATCGGTGGAGGAATTACAGAAAGCAGAAAGAATATACAGTGAAGCTCTCGAAAGGTTTGGGCGTGTGAGTGAAAAGTTAGCTAGCAAAATCGTAGAAGGAGAGGATTACAAAAAGTGTAATGAGTTGCGGAGAAAAATCGAATATATAATCTCCAATTTTCCACGATATGATGAAGAAGCTATAAGACTTGTCGATTATTTCAAACCATTCCGCTATAAAAGAAAGGTAATTCGACTCCAACCTTTAGAATATCTTACGATAGGTAGGACGATAACCACAACCCCCAACACGAAGATATATAGAGAGTCAACAGCGAGGGAAATTTTTCAGATACTCTTAGAACATGCTGATGTGATTATTCCAAATGTTCGAAAAAATATTAGAGAAGAGCTTGCAGAGTTCTGCAGATTGGGAAGAGAACTCATGGCTGAAATGAAGGGAGAGCTTGCTGCTCGTGAGGGAAAGTTTAGGACTCTCTCTTTCGAATATTCTGAGCGGTCGGAAGGGTGGGCGCGGGTGTTTTGGCAAACATACAACAAAGTCACTATTTATGTAGATCTCACACAGATTCTTCGATCGTGCACAGTCTACCTGATTAACACTAACACTAATAGCAGAGATGTGGTAGATATGGACGATACACCCTACGCTCCTCTTCGGCTCAGCGAGCTATACGATACATTAGCGGAAATGTATGAAGAAGCCTATGAGAAGCTACAAGCAAAGAAGGAGCGGTGCGATGAAATTCTAAAGGAGATGAAGAAGGTAGTAGCACCCTTTGTGCTCTCAGGACTCTGATTTTTTTCTTTGGGGGAATGAAAGAGATAGAGAAGATAAAGGAAGAACTGGAAAGAATTGCACAGGAGGTTGACAAGAAAAGAATTGATTATATAAGGGCTGAGGAAGCTTACGAAAGCTGCTTGGAAAAAGCACTCAACACCCTAAATGGGAGAATAAGCAGAGAGATAAAGGATACAGAAATTTACAAAAGGTGTAAGGAACTTATGAACAGAGTGTGGAAATTAGTGAAGAAGATTTCATACTACAAATATGAAGCTATAAAATTGTTTGGCTATTTCAAACCATTCAGCTACAAAAGAAGAGTGATTCCTCTCGGTGGTGGTTACCTCATTGTAGGAAATCTAATATACGAGACGTTCTGGAGCGATCAACGCAGGTATCCTACGCTGGAAGAGGTTTTTCGGACATTTGTGAGATATGGAGATGAAGTCGTTCCTTATGTTCGGAGGACTATTAGAGAAGAACTAGCCGAATTCCACACACTTGCAAAATCTCTCACCGCAGAACTATATTTTGATGAGAATATCGTCACTCGTGAGGGTGAATTCAGAGTGCTCATCCTTAACCCACATGTGAAATATAAGGGCTCACTGATAAGCTATGAGGCGTTCGATAAAATCTCGATTCGTGTAGATTTAACTTATCCGCCAGGAACTTTTCGCATCATCCTATTCAACGACGGAAATATAAGAAGTGTGGAAGACATAGGAACGGTTCTTGTAAATTCCCTCCGCTTTCTCGAGTTATATGATGTGCTTGCAGATATGTGCGATGAAGCCTATCAGAAACTGCAAGCTAAGAAAGAAAGATGCGAAGAGATTGTGAGAAAGATGCGTGAGATTGCAGCACCCTTTGTGCTCTCGGAGCTCTGATTTTTTCCTTTGGGGGTGAGAGAATGAAGGCGAGCGAATTGCTTGATTATTTAAAGCGTCTATATAAGAAAGACCCTAAAACACCGTGTCTCCTACTGGGTTCGTCAGGAATTGGGAAGAGCGAGACGGTGCGAACATGTGCTGAAGAGCTGGCAAGAGAGCACGGCAAAGAATTTATTGACTACAGTGATGACGCGGCGCAGGAAATTCTAAAGGCACCAGATAAATACTTCTTGTTCGTGGATTTCAGACTGACTGAGGTCGAACCCTCGGATCTAATAGGAATACCTCGTGTTAACGGCAATTACGTTCGCTACTATCCGATGCTTTGGGCTCGCTGCTTACAGGCGGCAAGCGGAATCTTGTTTTTAGACGAAAGGTGTGTGGTACCTGGTTGTCTGGTCGTCAGGTTGCCACACACCCGTCAAATAACGAACGTCCAGCGAGATGACGTCTTATCAACGGCTTACAAAATAGCATTAGACAGAAAGGTCGGTCAGATCTCAATAAACGGCGGCACTTTCATCATCGCAGCAGGAAATACGCCAGAAGACAGTGCGATTGCTCGTCCACTGCCAGCACCTTTGCTCAACCGCTTCAGAGTCATAAGAGTCGATCCACCCAGTCTTAAAGACTGGGTTGACTACATGGACAGGAAATACGGAGATGCCTGGGACAAGCGGGTCTATGCGTTTTTAGCAGCTTACGAAGGAGAAAACTATCTTGTGCAGAAGCCTGACGATGCAGAAACGCTTGAACAATTTGCAACACCACGAACGTGGACGATTTTAGCAGCACGCTCGCTTGACCTCGAGAAAGATGCGCCGACATTAGTGGGAAGAGAGCTCGGCTTGAAGTTCCGAACTTTCCTCAGAGCTCGTGTGGACGTCAACGAAATCATAAAGAATCCTGACAAATACGATAGCCTCTCACTTGATCAAAAATACATGCTTACGATTCAGCTCGCAAACGTTAGCGACATTAAGAAAATCATTCATGTTGCTGTGAAAATACTTAGAGATAGAGGAGAGCTGTTCATAGTCTTCGCAAGAGCACTTCCGAAGAAATCGAGGCGAAAAGTCCTGAAGGCTGTTAAGGACGCAGCGCCTGACGCTTTCGAGAGCATCGCTGAGGCTGCGAGCGTCGTCGCTTAACCTCTTTTTCCTTTTTTGTTTTGGGGGGGATAGAAATGCCAAAGTGTCCGATATGTGGAGAGGAAATACACCATCTTCTCGTAAGTGAGTCTGTTCACAGCGTGCACGAGTATGATGACCGATTTCCAACCGAAAGTCTTATATATACCTAAATCGTATTATCAAATGTATGAAGGCGGGAGAGGTAATGAAGGTGCTTCGGATATCTCGGAGCACGCTGCACAGATATGCAAAGGAGGGCTTGATAAGGAGAAAAAAGATTGGGAAGCGTTACGATTATCTTGATGAAGATGTCTTCAGGCTTTTGAATCGAGGACTTCCACGCAAGACATACATCTATGCGAGAGTTTCCACGCCGAAGCAGAAGAAAGCTCTTGAAAATCAAATAGAGATGCTGAAAGCATGGGCTTTTGCGAATGGTTATCAGATAAATGGTATCTTTGCAGACATAGCATCAGGAATTAATTTCGATGATAGGAAGGAGTTCTTCAAGCTTCTTGACGAAATTATGGACTACAAGGTAGATAAAGTGATAATTGCACATAAAGATAGACTGAGCAGAGTTGGCTTCTCATTCTTTGAGAGACTCTTCAAGCGTTTCGGAACTGAGATTATAGTAGTCTCAGAGGTTGGAAATAAGAAATTAGATGCCGAAGAGATTTTTGAAGAAATAGTTTCTTTGTTGCATTGCTTCTCGATGAAGCTTTACAGCAAGAGGAAAAATGAGAAGCTAGAGGTGAGTTTGGTTGAAAGTTCTAAGGACTGAACAGATATGGATAAGAGGAGACGAGAACCTTCAAAAACTCTGTCATATATCTAAGAACCTATACAACGAGGCAAATTACATTGTCAGACAAGAGTTCTTCAAAACAGGAAAACGCATAGGATACAACAAGTTAGATAAACTCTTGAAGAATAGTGAGAACTACAGAGCGCTTCCAGCTCAGACTGCTCAGCAGATTTTGAGAGTTTTGGACAGAAACTGGAAATCTTTCTTCAACGCAATGGATGAATGGAGGGAACATCCTGAGAAGTTCAAAGAAAGGCCGAGACCACCGAAATATAAGAAGAAAGATGGTGTCTTCATGCTCATCTTCACGAATCAACAGGTCAAAGTCAAAGAAGGAGAGCTAATTTTCCCAAAAATTGTTTGCTTAAAGCTCAAGACAAGGATAAAGGAAGGAATAAGAGAGGTCAGGATAATTCCAAAGGGTGTAGGTTATGTTGTTGAGATTGTATATGAAAAAGAGGTAAATATCGCAGAAAGAGACAAAGGCAGAGTCGCAGGCATAGATTTAGGTGTTCGCAACCTCGTAACCATCGCAAACAACATCGGCAAGAAGCCGATTGTTGTTAAGGGCGGGGTTGCGAAGTCCATAAACCAGTTCTTCAACAAGGAAAAAGCGAGATTGCAGCGCATATATGCGAAGCAAGGAATAAAGACAAGCAAGAGGCTAAAGAGACTATCAGCGAAGAGGGAAAGAAAGCTGAAGGATTTCTTGCACAAGGTCAGCAAGTTCGTTGCTGAGTGGTGCGCTTCGCACAACATCGGAAGATTAGTGATCGGTTATAACAAGGAGTGGAAGCAAGAGGTGAACTTAGGTAAAAGGAATAACCAGAATTTCGTGCAAATTCCAATCTGGACGCTGATTCAGCAGATCAAGTATAAGGTAGAGGAAAGAGGGATAGAAGTAATCCTCGTGGAAGAAGACCACACATCAAAGTGTAGTTTCTTGGATAACGAGCCAATAGAGCATAGAGAAGAATACGCAGGTAGAAGAATGAGAGGGTTGTTCAAGAGTGCGAGAGGAACTATCATAAATGCAGATGTGAACGCCGCATACAACATCATAAGGAAGGCAATCCCGGAAGCCTTTGAGGCGGACGGGATAGAGGGTGTGGGGTTGCACCCTGTGCGATGGACAAAAGATTCCATCGCACGAAGCATTTTGGGCCGAAAGGCTCAAAATGCACAACCTAAAGTCTACCCAGATGGGCGATGGGTGTGGCAGCATAGTAAAGAAGGAGATAAAGTTTACAAAGCATTTTGTCCAGAGTGTGGAGAGGAAATCCCTCTTGACGAGTACTTCGGAGATATTGAAGATTTTCTAGAGGAGAACTACATCATCCTTCGCTCAGACGACCCTGAGATTAAAAGAAAAGAAGATTTTGTCCTCTTCAGAGGAAAAGTCTACAAAGTAATGGACGAATGCAGCGCTTTACTACATCTAAAGCTTGTAGAGGATGAGACTATAGCAAGCATCATCAGGGCAAACTTAGAGTGAAGTGATTGTTTGGTGTGTTGAGATCGGTAGAACGAGAGAGATGCCTAAATGTCCCTTCTGCGGGAAGGAGATAGAGTATCTATATTCCTGGTATCAAGAGACCTCACGTTACAGAGTTTCTTTAGACGAGAACGGAGATTTACAATGGGAACAAGATTTCATATCAGATAGCGAGGCGTTAGAGACTGATGTTTGCCCTCATTGCGATCAGCATATACCTATGTATGATGATACCGAGGACTTTCTAAAGGAGAAGTACGTTGTTCTTCGTCCAGATGATCCTGAGATTGAAGCTCGGAAAGGTGACATCATCATCTTCAGAGGTAAAGTCTACAAAATTGATGAGGATGAATCCGACCAAAACCTTCTGATTCTCAGACTTGTAGAGGACGAAGTGCTTGCAGATATTCTTAAGACTGATGCGGAAAAATCTTCAGAGGAGAGGGGTGAGGAAGATGCCTAAGTGTCCTTTTTGCGGGAGAGAGATAAATAGTGTCCACGCATACATACAAGAACTATGGAGATACGAGCTATCTCTAGATAAGAAAAAATCTCTGCGTTACAAACGCCTGGGAGTAGAAGATCAGGATGAAATGCACGCAATATGTGTCTGTCCTGAGTGCGAGAGCGAACTCCCTTTCTCCTCGTGGACGGTGGGAGATTTCTTAAGAGAAAAATACATCGTTCTTCGCACAGATGGCCCTGAGATCAAAAGAGTGGGAGATTTCATCCTCTTCAGAAATAAAGTTTATAAGATCATAAGGGAAGGAGAGAGGCTTCTACATCTCAGATCTGTAGAGAATGAGCTCGCCGCAGATATACTCAAAGCCAACATTGAGTGATTTTATTTTTCCCTTGGGGGTGAGAGATAGATGGGCGAAATGAGAGAGTTTGAGGAAGCAGCAACGCTCATAATGATAAAGAGCCCTTTCGTCGGCTCAATCCTCTACAAACTCAGAGTTCTGAAGACAAGTAGGCTAACAGAAATCGCCGGTGTTGATAAGCGCGGCAATCTCTACATCAACGAAGAGCGATTCAAGAAGTTCTCGTTAGAGTCGAGAGCGTTTATTGTTGCGCATGAAGTACTGCATGCGGCATTCAGACACGCATTTCGTGGAGATAGGGTCGAAAGTAAAGAGCTTTTCAATATAGCAGCAGACATCATCGTAAACGAAGCTCTTATTGATAACGATTTCAACCACCGAGATGATTTACATCCCTTGAGAGCACATCATGTAAGCTCACTGATTGAGAAATCGGAAGATGAGATCAAGCGATGGAGTGTTGAACGCTTATACAGAGAGCTGCTAAAATATGCGATTGGTGGGTCTGGAAATGGTGGAGATAGACCTTACCCTCGCGGCTCTGGTGAGACTGACGGCGTAAGCACCACTGAAGGTGGTGAGAGTGCTGAAGGTGGTGAAGAAGGTGGTGCGAGAGCTGGCGGAGATGTTGGAGCTGAAGATACCGAGAGTGCAGGTAAAGGCGGGAGCAGGAGTATAGGCGAAGAGCACGATTTGACTGGTGATTTCGTTGGCGAGCAGCAAGGAGAAGTCATCAGAGAAGGTGACGGCTCACTTTACGAAGGCTCAGAGAGCGAATTAGAAGAGAGATGGAAGGAAGTTTTGGAGAACGCCCAGCTCGCAGCGAAGATGGCTGGTAGAGAGCCTGTGGGCGCTCTGCTTGCCGAGCTGGACTCGATATTGAGGCCAAAAGTCGATTGGAGAGCTTTGCTGAGAGCTGCTGTTTCTATAGGTCTTCAGAAACACATCTCAACATGGAAGAGGCTCTCAAGAAAAAGTGATAACTTCCCAGGATTCCAGAGATTTGGCTTGAGAGAAGTTTACACACTCATAGATACTTCAGGCTCTATAAGCAAGCAAGAGTTGGAACAGTTCCTTGGTGAGATTTACGGTGCTGCGAAGTGTGCAAAAGTTCTTGTCAGATGCTTTGACGCTGATGTCTATGAGAGACTTGAAGTAAAACGTCCTTCAGATGCTAAAGTGATTGCGAAGAAGATGCGTGGTGGTGGCGGCACGAGAATAACGCCAGCATTAAAGAAGACGCTGCAAGAAATGCGGAGTGGCAGTGTCGTCGTCGTGATGACTGACGGTTATCTCTTTGATGAAGAAGAGGCGAAACCGCTGTTCACCGCAATAGCAACAAGAGGTAAAGGCGTAATCGTAACTACGTGCAAAGCAGTGGATGCGCCTGGCTGGACTCATATCACTCTTTCTCTCTGATTTTTTTGTTTTTGGGGGTATGAGAGAGCTGAAAGGGTTGGAGGATAAAATTCAAAAGATTCGGCGGAAGAACGAAGTATACATCATCAGCCCTGCAGACGTTGAATATTACTCAAAGTGCATGCACCTCCAAAAAGAAGTTAGAGATCTCCTACTCAGAATAGAGTTAGATCATCTGGTAAAGGCCATGGAAGCGCTCAAATATTTGCAGCCGTTTGCTAGGAAGAGAGTCATCGTGGAACTTGAGCGGAAAAAATACGGCTCTGAGATTCTTGTCGTCGGTCACTCAATATACACGACATGGACTTATCAGAATCCCGAAGAATATAGTGGAAGGAAGGAGGTCAGCATCCAAAATATGTTCTATACTATCTTCAAGTACAAAGACAAGATTGTTCCGCTGCTGCGTAAAACCATCAGAGAAGATTTTCTTGAGATTGTAGGATTGGTCGAAGAGATTCAGAGATGTCTTGAGATGGAAATCTCTCGCAGAGGCTCATTCAGGATTTGGGACATAGAAAGTGGAGAAGTGGAAGCTTACCACGCTGACAAAATCTGCATAAGCGCCACGAGCAGATTTTACAGGGTGCATTATTCTTTCAGAGACGAATTTTTTGCCTCCGGCGACATCAGCGAATTAGAGAAGTTTTTCGAGGTATATGAGGTGATTTACGACATACTGACTGAGGCGCATCAGAGATTGAGAGAAGAGCTCAAGAGGAACGAGGAAAGACTAAAGCAGATAAAAGAAATAGTCGCACCGTACGTTCTTGCGAACGGAGTCTGATTATTTTTTCTTTTCTTAGGGGAAATGTGCGAGGGCGATTTCGAGGAATATGTCGAGGGGTATGAGTTAGTTATGGAGACAATCGACTCGCTCAACGCCAGAAAGGCGAAAATGGAAGAAGAGAATCCTTATTACAAGAAGGTTCTCGATTTCTATCAGAAGTCCATCGTATCGCTGAAAACACCATCACACTATATAATGGAAGCGTATCGTTTATTCCGAAAATTGCACCCTTTCGCTCATAGGAAAGCGGTGATCCGTGTAGAAGACGGCGGTGTGCTTGACTTCTACGATGCTTTGGTTATAAGTAACGATATAAGGGCTGGATTCTACTCCAGTCTTTGCAAGAAGCGGAGAAGAGGAGAGGTGCTCAGCGAACACCACTTCATCGAAGTCGTTACCAAATACCACGAGAAAATAGTTCCTCATCTTCGCAAGCCCATACAAGAAGCTTTCGAAGAGCTCGTTGAACTAGCAAAGAAACTGAGGTTGGGTTTGACGATCACGCAAAGGTGTGATGGATACTTTCTTTACAGAAAAGCTTACCGCTCTGAAATAATGTGTTTCGTAAAGATTCCATGCAGGGAAATCTCAATCTCAATGGACGCCCCTCTCGAAGAAATTAAAGTAATCTGCGATAAAGACGTTTATCACTTAAGTATCACTCGGAAGGAAGACTTGTTCGCACTATACAAGCCTATTTACGAAGCTTATCAGAGATTCCACGAAGAGTGGTCTGAAATTCAGAGGAAGAACGATGAGATTCTTGAGAGAATGAGAAAAGTGGTCGGCGAATATGTGCTTGTTAACGAACTATGAGGCGGGAGTGATGATAGCCGAGGAGATTATGGAAATTATGGATAAGTTGGTAGAGTGTGAGCGGCCCGCCAAGCGCCTACCTTTACTCAAAGAGATCAGAGCGCTTGCTGAAGAATTTGTTGCTAAAGACGCTCGTTGTAGAGCAATCAGAGCTTACGCCCACAAGATAAAAAATGTGTTGCGCAACTCCTCCCTCAAAGATTATTTACACAGCCTTAGAGATGAGATCAGGAGATTATGTACGCCAATAATGGTGGATGAGAAACACTTATACAGAAAACATTGGATGAAGGAAATAGAGGTGGTAAGTAAGAGTGAGAAAGGGGGTTGCTATTGTATATCTCTCGACAACTTCCTTCAAAGAATGGAGGAAGATATCTTCGAATTTGGCAGGGAGTTACTAGATGATGTAATCCTGCTTGGAGAATATCTAGATAAAATTAGAGCAGAATATGAGTGTTTCCATTACTGCAACGGAGACTTTGAGATTCTCTACTATGGCTACCATGATCGGGAGGGGGCGAGCTTCAAATGGATTAAATGTAATGCTTTGAGTGTTTCTTACGAGAGACCGAGAGACCTCATCTTCCACCCACTTTCATCTAAAAGAGATTTTTGGATTAACGTTACAGAAACAAGCATCACAGAAAACGGAATATTAAATCTAATCAAGATTCTCGATGATGTGGAAGGAGCATACAAGGAGGCATACACTAAAATCAAAACAATCGTGGCGGAGAACGAAGAGGTGTTGCGAAAAATAAGGAGCTTAGTTGCACCGTACCTGCTCGCAACAACCCTCTAATTTTTTCCTTTTGGGGGTTGAAAGAGCAGAAAATTAAGAGTGTGTTTGAAAAATTCAAAAGTCATCTCGTCGGAATCTTCATTCCAAGAGAGGTTGTGGAAGAAATATGCGATGAGTGCGGTGTGCTCGAATCTTTTAGAGCGAGCGAAGATTTATGGTCGAAGCTCGAAGAAGCAAGAAATCTCTTTGACGATAACCTTCTTTTTGAAGTTGGTAAGATTTTCTCAGCTTTGAAGCCCTTCTCCTACAAGAAGATAACTGTCCCGATAGAGGAGCAAGGTGTGAAAAAGGCGCTTGTAATCGGTAGCAGCATATATGTAGGAGATTACACAGAAATTGTCTATCTCGGAAGGAGATATGCGCCGCAAGAGAAAAGGCTCGCTAAATACATTATTAAATATGCGGATGAGGTTCGTCCGTATGTGCGACGAAGCATCCGTGAGGATTTCTCCGAGCTCGCAGAGTTAGCGAGAGAGCTTCGCACCCCACCTCCTCACGTGGAAATCTCACGCAAAGGAGACTTCAGAATATGGAATCTGGAGCAAACGACTGCTTACAGATGCAGCGAGATTCTCCTGACTTCTTACTCTTCCTCCCCGTTGTTTGCTCTCATCCTAAAGAGGGGTGAAGAAATATGCGGACATCTTTATCCTATAGATTTCAAATATCCAACGTGCTATATTCTCACACTTATAGAACATTATGGTGTGCTATACGAAATGCTAAAGGAGTACTACAGCAAACTCTCGAAGGTCATTGAGAACAACAACAAGATTCTTCGTAAGATGAAGGAGATAGCAGCTCCCTATTTTCTCCCAAGGATTATCTAATTTCCCCTTTATTTTTTCCTTTGGGGGTGGTGGAAAATGGCAATTATATATGATGGGAAAGGAAGAAGAATACTTGACCTGAAGCATGCCTGTGCAATCTATGCGCCGAAGAACAACCGCATCGTGATTTGCTTCCCATTCGCAGACAACGGTGGTATGTTCTGCGAGGAGCTTGAGCTCGGAGAAAGTGTGGACGAGAGTGAGTTCCACAGATTCTTCAAGCATTTAGCGCAAATCAAAAACATAGACTCGGTGCTAATCTGGGAAAGAGTCTGCGAGAACGTGAAGAAAAAGCAGCAGCAATAACTCTTATTTTCCACCTTCAAGGGGTGAAAAATGACAGAGGTAAGACATCCTCTAGTAATGAAAATCAAATGCACTTGTGGAAAGGAAGTTTGTCTGAAACTTGTAGGAGGTCAGTATCAAACTTCGTGGATTGGTAAGTGTGAGTGTGGGTGCGTGTGGTCGCTAGAAGAGTTATCAGAGACGCTGGAAGAATTAAATATAGAATCAGAGGAATTACCGGCAGTGTTGGAAGACGCAGGTGATTAAAATGCATGCGCTGTACTATTTCCTTGTTCCGACAAACGATGCTAGTGAGGCTGTTGAAGCATTTCACAGGTGGGCTGAAAAACACTGCGACGAGAACAACTATCATGAGTTGGTCTGTGCCGTGAACGAAGAGAACACACTCACGGCTTTTAACAAAGAACTTCTCAAAAGACTAAAAGACGGGAGCATCAAAGCAAGCGATTGGACTATAGAGAGCGTTCATCGGAAAGCGTGGAAAAGTATACTATATGACCTTTTCTTCTACGATGATGAGAAAGTTTACGAGAAAGTGGTGAAGGAGTTTGAGAAAGAACCTCTCAACAGATGGACATCAAAGCTTATCAGCATGCTGATAGATTTTGTTCAAGAGGCATACGAAGATTTGCTGCCTAACCTTGTAACTGGTGAAGAAAATTTTTCAACATATATGAAGAGGTGGCAATACGTCATCGCATTAGAAACCCTTCTGGAGATACAGAGAAGTAGAAGAACTCCACCTTTTGCCTACGACAATCCCTTTTTCCTCACACCATACAACTGGCGCTGCTTTGACCTGCGCTATTACACCGAGGCTAGGAAGGGAGAAACTATTCTTGTCGTAGACATACACACCTAGGGTGATTTGTATGACCCTCTTCTTTTTAACATCGGAAAGAGATCTTGATGAAGCTATTGCAACAGCGTCTAATAAATGCGATGAGTGGCGTACACCGTGCGGCACGGTTTTAGCGGTGAATGATAAAGGCGAGTGGGAGATTTCAGGATACAAAGGAGATGAAGCACCCACTCCAGCAAAGACGATGAAAGAAGCTCACAGACTTGCGTGGCTGGAAACACTCCACCACATTTTCTATTGGGACTCAGAACTGCGTAACACGGTGGAAAAAGAACTTGAGAGAGAGCCTCTTGAGAGGTGGGCCCGCAAATTAATAGTCAAGCTGATAGATTTAGTTCAGGATGCGTACGGTGATTTGCTACCAAAACTTTTGACTGGCGAGAGTGTTGTAAGCAGAGCACGAATAGATTATGTTTTGGCTCTGGAAGTGCTCCTAGACATACAAGCAATTAAGGGTGTAGCTCCGTTCGCATACACCGAACCGTTCCCACTCAAACCTTACAACTGGCCTTGCTACGACCTCAGATATTCGACAAAAGGGGAGGGAAGATCAATAGTAATAATGGAAGTAGCTCTCTAACCTTCTCATCAATCACTTTTTTCGCTTGGGGGTGGAAGCGATGGAAGAGGCTGTAGAGAAGGTGGACAAACTCTTGGAGAGGCTTCTCGACATCATCAGAAAATCAAGTAGAGTAGCTAAAAGAATGATGGAGCTTGAGGAGGAAGCGGGGAGGATTCTAAAGAATCTAAGAGATATTCTTGAGAAAGAAATTAAAAACGAGTTGGAGGGGGTTGCGATAAAAAGAGCTTACTATGTTTTTTATACAGACAATCTAGAGGTGAAAATTGATGCTGATGAGTATAATGTAAATGTTGTAATAAGTGCAACCGAACCTCCTGTAGAATTCAGTGAGCCCCTCACCCCTCACTCAACCAGGAGTTTAAACACTCTTCTAACACTCCTCGGGGAAGGAGAAGAGCTCATCAAGAGGGCTGAAGAGCAGGTGGAGGTGTGGGAGGAAGAGAGTGAAGAGAGGGCTAAAATACTCAAAGCGATGAAGAATGCGCTTGCGCCGCTTATACTGGAAGATATATAAGATTCTCTTATTTTTTCCCTGGGGTGAAAATGGTCGAGAAGAAGACGGCGGATAAACTCTTGGAAAATCTTCATGGCACTCTCAGAAAATTGGGTGAAGAAATTAAAAGAACTGCGAAGTTGGAAGAAGAGGCGAAGACAATTTTAGGAAATCTCAGAAAGATTCTCGAAAAGAGGATTAAAAACGAGTTAGAGGGTGTGGAAACATCTGCTCATTACACCTTCAGTACAGACAATCTAAGAGTAAGACTCGACATCAGTGAAAGCTATGTAGACGTCATTATGTACACAACCGACCCTCCTGAAGAGTTCGGCGAACCTCTTTCCCCACACTCAGTCAAATACTTATATATCATATTAAGCTTCCTTAAGGAGGGAAAAGACCTCATCAAAGGGGCTGAGAAAAAAATAGAGGAGTGGGAGAAGAGAAACGATGAGTGGGAGAAAATACTCAAAGCGCTAAAGAACGCTCTCACGCCCTTCATATTAGAGGATATATAGGTGGGAAAGATGATGTTTGAAGCCATAATGATTCACTTCACAACTAAATGTGCTAAAAATTGTCCTTTCTGCTATCAGAAAGAGAGACAAGCAAAACCTTTCTCCTTCTTCTTATCACTAATCCCACACATCGTACCTTACACTAATCGTATATGTCTCGGCGGTGGCGAACCTTTATACGATGAAAAGCACATAGACTTCTGCAATCGCTTCGTCGAGCTTTGTGAGGATTACGACATAAGAGTCTCAATCACAACAGCGCTGCCAAAGCGGGCTCGCAGGGTAAGAAATGCAGACATATCTGTGAGCTTTGACGAGTTCAAGTTCGACTTTCGTGAGTTTTACGAACTCATCAAGAATCTTGACGGTGTCGGCGTAAATTACCTCTTGATTGACAGAAATCCGATGCAAACCTTTGCAAGGGTAATTCTGCTTGCGGAGCATCATCCCGTGTTCCTGCTGTCGCCGAAGTTCGTGCCTTTCCGCTTACAACCCTTCATCCTCACGCTCTTGCAGCAAGAGAATGTCTTCTGCGACGAATGTCTCTATCTCACGCTCAAGTATGGCTTGCGATGGAAAGAGCCCTGCGGCTACGCACATAGACTTATCTCAGTCCATCCTGATGGAAGCGTGCGGGGCTGCTCATTCAGCACAAACATCATCTACAAGCTCAACAGTTGCGACGACTGGGAGAGGGCGTTAGAGGCGTGCAAGAGGGAGGAATTGAGATTCAGTTGCCCTTACCTGCGCTGCATCAGCGGGCTCGACGGGATTTGAACCCGCGACACCCGGCTTAGAAGGCCGGCGCTCCGTCCGTGCTGAGCTACGAGCCCTCTATTTTTTTCATTTGGGGGTGATGAAAAAAGATGGTGCAAGGCGAGGCCCCGGTGTATTACTCAAAGAGATACCTCTTGGGTGGAGGCCTCTTCATTTGCTTACACTTCCCACGCATACAGTCATCTCTCGAAATCTTCACAAACGAATATCTCGACGTAAATCTGCCAGAGAAGGAGTCCCCTCACATGCACACTCGTCTCGTGTCTCTCTCAGAGGAAGGTGCAAAGGCATTTCTAAAGCGCTTAGAGGATGAGTCATTTGTGAGGAAATTTGAGCGAGTGTTAGAACTATATCCTATAATCTCAGCCAATATCGTGAACAAAGCGGTTGAAGATATAGACTTGATTCTCAAGAGAAGAGAAGAGGCAATTGCTAAAAAGGAGGCCGAAGAGAAAGTTCGTAGAAGGCACGCTGAGACCTACTGGAAACTTCTTGATGCTTGGCTTGGCAACTATGCAGATAAAATAATGCGTATTGGTGGTGGGTGGGTCACAGTTTACGGTAGAAACTCTGAGTATTACTACATTCACCACCTCACTGATGATGGCGAGCTTTACGAACACAGAACTAAGGATATTTTTAGGAGTCAACTTGCATTCGCACATCTTCTCGAAGGCAGAAAAATCCGATCATTCAGGAAGAAGAACCTACGGCAAATTCCTAAAGATGTGGCGAGAGCGTTTGCGAGATTGCTGAGAAATGAGGGTAAAGAGGAGCTGCTAGTTACTCTCGCACTCTGATTTTTTCCTTAAGATGGATTCGCCACCTCAGCCCCTGTGCTACGTGCTACGCACGAGCAGAGAGGAGAGTGTTTCAACACATTAACGCACTGGAAAAGCTCTCAGAGCCGTCCTCGCTATTATATATATTATAATATGATTTGATTTGTGTGCCAAAAAGAGCGGATTTTTTTCTTGCTGATTAAGTAAACAGCAAAATCAAATCAACACACACCGAATCTCCTCTTATATATTATATATAAGGGAAAGAACGGCGGAGAACCCTGTTTTAATTTTGTGTTGATTCTCAATTATATAAAAAGCTTACGCAAAAAAATCAACAACATCTATAAAAAGGTTACGGATGGCGAATTGACACAACAACAGGTTGCTACAAACGAGGGTAAGAGCGAAGATACGTCTCCGATGAACTCAAGAGGGGGCTGAGCTTGATGTGCCCCAAGGCTCACACAAAGCTATAACCTCACGACGGGCACCCGCATTCTCTCCTTATTTTTCCCTCGCAAACCACCAACTATTTAAATACTCACTAATTAATTAAGAGTGGTGAGGAGGGGATGGAGGAACAGGTACGAGGTTATTTCCCTGTGAGCGTGCTGTTGCCAGCGGAGAAATACGAGGCGTTGAAGAAGCTCGTGGCAGAGGGGCGATATAAAACCGTATCTGAAGCGGTGAGAGCTGCGGTGGATGCGTTTTTGGAGCGTGAGAAAAAGAAGAGGTAATTTGGGGGTGAAGGCGTGAAATGACAGAGCTCAAACCTCCTCTTCTTATTTTTTCCTTTTTGCTTGAGGGGGTGGGCGAGATGGATGAGGAATTGCGGGAGAAGATTTGTGAGAAACTAGAAGAGCTGGGCGAGAGAGTGAGCGAAAAAATAGGCGAGCTGATGAGGACTGATGAAGATGATGCACAGGAAATACATAAACTTTTGCGCAGAGCGAAACTTCTGCGAGAGCTTGCGGAGCTTCCGTGCAAAACAGAAGAAGCGAAGAGAAAAGCGGAGCTTCTGCTGCGAATTGCTGTTGTTTACGAGGTGCGTGTGAAGAAGCTTGGGAGTGGGAGAGAATGACTGAGAGAGAATTAGAAAAAATACTTGACAAATTAGAAGGTGCGAAGGAAGTGAAAGTCGTAACTGAGAGTGCGGCGCACGGTGAGAGCTACGTAGATACTTTCGGAAATCTGAAGACGACTGCGATCTTCAATCACTTCTTAGTGATTGAAATCGACGGTGAAGTGGTTGACTTCAAGATCGAGAGCGATGAAGATTGGGAGAGGGCTGAAGAGATCTCAAACAGAATAGTTCATAGAGAAAGAGAAGTTCAGAGAATTACAGCAAGCGTGGAAAGAGGAGTTGGAAGAATGGGAGAAGGATGTTTTGCAGTCAAAATTCAGTGAGAGGGGGTGATGAGACGATGAGAGCTGACGAAATCACTGAGATAGCAGAAATAGCAGAGAGGGAAGGATTCACACTGACTCAATACGATAAAGATAAAATCAAAGAAGCAATCAAAAATGCTTTGAACGAATGCAAATCAGTCGTAGAGCATTTCAAACAATTAGCCGAGCAGAACATTCCAATCATTCACACACCATCTTACATTGTTGCAGCGAGTTTTCAGAGAGACTTAACAGATGAAGAGATGTCGAGATTACAACTAAGTAAAATCTTTGCGTGTAGAAAAGTCTTAAATGTCTGTGTCACGGCAAGAACAATTTTCGTAGAAACATACATTGAACACCCCGACATTCTTCCTCTTGCAAGAATTTATATGATAACAAGAGATTATGAAACAAATCGTCGAGATCGTTGCTGAGAATGTAGAGGAGCGATTTCAAGTGGATGAGTGGGACGGAGGTTGCGACTTTGGATGCTGTCTCCTCTTTCTGAGCGGTGGTAAGAGGTATCGTGTCCGCTTCGCTCATTTCTACGATACTAACACGACGCACTACAAAGCAAATGGAGTGAAATACATGATCGAAAACTTCACAGTGAAAGAGGAAGCGTAAGGAAGCTCGCAAGGGCTGGTGACTACGATTCCCTCTCTTATTTTTTCCCTTTGGGGGTGAGCGGGGAAATGCAAGAGAAAATAGAAGAGGAGATAAGTGTGGTGAGGAACGAGATGAAGAAGGAGTTGGATGAAAAAACAAGCGAACTACTTGATTACTATGCATTACTAAGACGCCACACATCTCTGAAGCATGAGGTGATTACAAATTTTCTATTGTTCTGTGACCACGAGGGGGAAAAGGCATTCTATGAGAAGGGAATGCAACTGTTAGACAAATATCTCGCTGATCGCTATAAGGAAATGCTGAGACTCGAAGAAGAGATTGAGAATATAAAAATAGAGAGAACGTTGAAGAGTGGTAAATATACAATAAAGCTCGTGATGTTCTATCAATTCAATGCTGACGCCGACGCCTTCCTCCTCGAAAGCTGGGAGGAAATTGCGGATGATTCCGGGAGAAAAGCGAGACATTGGAACGTCTTTGACTACGGCGATGTCTGGGAAGGAGACAAAGATCTCGTAGATGAATTCAAAGAAATCTTCAATAGGGGCATCCGGATGTGAATATATGGGCAAGGTGGTGAAAAATGAGAGTAAAAATGTACAGATTAGAGAAAATAAATAGAGAAAAACCACCTTTCCAACCCACATGCTCTGAGCTCGTCTTGAAAATAAAAGGAGATGTATACGACATCCACACAGATTACGGTGACGATTTGGAGTGGTTTGCAGAAGCGATACGGTCTTTTGAGGATGTGCCCGAGATTACGCAGGAAGACCTCCTCCTTATTGCTATCGACGAGAATCATCTGCGAGAGGTTCTTCAGCGCATCGTTGATTTCTTTGAGATTGAGTTCGTAGACAACATCGGCGGTGGTGGAAGATTCGAGAGCGTCATGTGGATTCTCTATCAGTACGTCCTTTACAAGAATGGTTTGATAAAAGAGTTCGACCCTCAGAAGATAATCTGGGAGGAGAGCAGGAGATTCGAAGAAATATGCTACACTTTAGACGTAAGAGCAGTCTCAGACGAAGAGCACCGCAGAATTCTCATTGATTTGGAGATGTTGGATGAAGAAGAGCTCGAGGATGAGGGGGAAGGTGAGAGTGATGGTAAAACCTGAGATGAGTAAGACAGAAAGAGAGGAGCTCGTGAAAGAGTTGAAGGCGTGCGCAGACAGAATACAACATCTCAAAGCGCTGGTGATGGACGCCCTTGCAGAGATTGAGGCGCTCAGAGAACACCTCAAGAAAAAGGTTGAGGAGCTTAGAAAGACTCGCCTGTATCATGGATGGTGGTTCATCTTAACAGACTTATTGATGGCAATATCAGAGACAAAAGTTGAGCGTGGAGAGGGAAAGCTACTTTCAAGCGACTTAGATACGATTGCGAACCTCGATCTTTTCAACGACCTTGACGACATATTCACTCAACTAATATCTTTACGCCTTCATGATGATTGCACAATTCCTATTTCCATTAGCGAGGACAATGTATACATTCACATCGCACCCGAAGGCATAGACATTCATCCACCAGATTCAAGAAGAGTTTTCATCAGAAGGCTCATAAAATACGCCGATGTAATTGCGCCGCATCTGCGTGAGCCTATCAGAGAAGCTTTTCTTGAGCTAACGACTTTAGCAAAGGATTTCAAGTTCTTGGATGAGCTTGAGATTGTGCGTGAAGGAAGTTTCAGAGTGTGGCTTGGTGAAGAGCCCATGACATTCAACAAAATAAAACTCTATCCCCTAGCGCCCTACTCAATCGAGCTCTCAAAAGCGGATGCGACCTACATCTTCGGATTAGGAGAGGCTGAGGCGCTTTTTGAACTGTATGGCATCATCAACGAGATGTTCAGCGAGTGGGCTGCAAAAACCCTCGAGATCAGAGAGCACAACAAAGAGATTATCAGAAGGATGAAGAATGTGCTTGCCGTATACATTCTATCGGAGAAACTCTGATTTTTTCCTTTTGGGGGTGTGTGTGCGAATGCGTGTGCGTGTTATGATGTGCGTAGGAGAAATAACAAGGGAAAGAGCACCTTTCCAACCCACATGCTCTGAGCTCGTCTTGAAAATAAAGGGTGATTTGCACTTCGTTGCCACAGACGATGGCGGAAGCTTAGAGTTTTTCGCTAAGAACTTGAAGCGATATGATGCGCCTAAAATCACTCGAGAGGACATCGTTCTCGCATCTATTGACGAGAATTACATGAGAGAGCTGTTGCAGCGCATCGTGGATCATTTCAACATTGAATATGTTGATAATCTCGGCGGTGGCGGACACTTTGATGTCGTGGTGTGGATACTCTACCAATACACCCTCTTCAGAAACGGCATTATTAAAGAATATAAGCCCCTCGCTCGCCGAGAAAGTAAGAGGTTTACAGAGTTGTGCTCCTCGCTGAGTGTAGTCTCAGTCTCTGATGAGGAACGAGAGCAAATACTCAAGCAAATCTACGGCGACGAGGAGGAAGAGGATTGAAGAGAGGGGAAAAGAGAGAAGGAAAAGGTGAATCAAAATGTTGTTCTCCTATCTTTCTCCATACAATCAACATCTCGGCCTCATCCCATCATTTAGTCTTCCCAGAGGTATCACATGCCCTGGAATGAGTGAGTGGTGCAGGAAAAACTGCTACTCTCGCAAAGGCCGCTTTACGACCCGAACGGTCAAAAGACACACACTCAAATGCTATAATCTCTCCAAATCAAAGGACTTCGTGAGGAAGATGTGCGAAGAACTAAAGTTTGTGCATGGCTATGTTCGTGTGCACGTCACTGGTGACTTTTACTCACGCTCTTACATAAGGGCGTGGAGAGAGATTGCACGGAGAAATCGCAGAATAACTTTTCTCGCATATACGAGAGTTTGGAGAGTGCCAGAGCTTCTCGAGGAGCTGAGAAAGCTTGCTAAGGAGAAAAACTTTGTTATCTATGCTTCGACAGACGAGACAACTGGAGAACCACCAGAAGATTTTCTCGAGGCGGGGGTTGAGAGGTGCTACCGCAAACCGTTCAAGGTCTGTCAGAAACAGAAAATGGTCTGCTCAAGCTGCCTCTATTGCTTTAGAGCTGCTGGCAACGTCGCATTCCACTACTGATTATTTTTCTCCTCTCGCTATTTTTTCTTTGGGGGTGACGGAAAATGGCGAAGAGAAAGAGGAAAAAAGGTAGGAGAGGTAAAGATAGAGAAGAGAGAGAAGAAGGCCTCAACTTTACTTTTGTAACAGCCCCTTCTGCCAAGGCTGAGGTGCGCATTGGTGCCGAGAAAATCACAATACTTGAGCCCATCGTAGCGGAATCGTTAGACGACTTCATGAGGTGGATGCAAGCAGCAGGCCTTTCTGTCGCCTTCCACTACAACGACGTCGTAGTTGCAGCAGGAATCATGGAAGATTACCACAAACGGCTTTATGAGGGTGGCGAAGCTGTGTTCTCTTTGCTCATAGTTGCGGAGATGCAAGAGTATCAGAAGAAGCTTATTGAAGGAGGCTTTCAGGTAGAGGTCTTTCCTGCAAACTGCAGTCCAATAGCAACATTGCTTGGAGAAATTGGCGAAACCGTCTTCCACATCTTCAAAGAGGCTTTTGAGGAGATGAGAGAGCTAGAGGTTGCGGAAGGATCTGAAGAAGTTGAGGAAGAAGCAGAGAAGGGTGAGAAAAACGAAAAGGAGGTGGGAGAGGATGAGAGAGGAAAGTAACGAGGTCGCAGACGTAGAGCTACGAACATTGCGTCGCCGCTACCAGATGGCGAGCACAATGCTTGAGAGGGCGAGAAGAGAAGCTGTGATTTTCGCTCGCATCGCCGCGATCTTGCGTGAGCACAACTACGAAGCCTTGGCAGAATTCTGCGATAAGAAAGAGGCTGAGTGTGAGCGCAAGATAAAGGAGTTAAAGGAGAAGGTTGAGCGCTACGGACGAGAACTGAAAGCGAGAGGTGTGCTGCAATGAACTCCTTCTTTATTTCTTTTCCTATTCCTTCCACAAAACTTTCGAACGCTCTTCAAAAGCTTTGCAGAAAAAGCGTGGTGAAATTAGCACTCCTTAAGATAGCTACAAGGAAGCAGGTAGGAGAAGCAAGAAAAAGAGAGAAGAAAACAATTAAGGAGATTGAGGAAGAAAATGACTTTCATAGGGACTGAGAGGGGGTGGAAAGGGTGGTTGACGTAGAGCACGAGCCCCTAAGTGTGAGAGTGCAAAGGGTTGTAAAATATCTAAGCAGACCGCTAACAAGCGCAACGCTCTTCTACGCCTTATACATCCTTGGCGAAGTGCATCGCTCTCCCTCATTCGCACACAAGCTGAGAGAGTTTAGCAATGAGCTTGCAAAGGCCCTCTACGACTTCGGCATCTGCATGGTCGTGAAAGAGCTTAACTTGCACGCTTACGAGGCCTTCTATCCTCTCTATATCCCGCCCTCTAAAGAATACGTTTTTGTAAAAGGTGAAAGAGCATCCGTCGAATACATCGATCCTGCTGAGGTGGAAGCATTCTGGCAAGAGATCTACGAAGAAGAGGGCAAAGAAGGGGTTGAGAGACGAGTTAGTGGGTGCATAAACAAGGTGTATCCCCGATATTTTCCAGGAAAGTATGAGACAGTTCACATGCTTACGACATGCATCGTTGATAGGCTTAACAACCATCCTAGAATTATGGTTGAACCTCATGATTCAAGAGAGAATGCGAGATGGGTGCGAACATGGTTGGAGTATTATCAGAAGTTTAGGAGTCTTTACTTCTGGGATGCTGTGATGCGCATATTTTCCATCTATGATAAGGAGTGTAAAGGATGGATTGCAAGTTATGGTGGCAAAAACTATGCTATGATCGCCACTGTGATGCGAGAGTATAGCAGACTCACACCAATCACTTTCGTCGATCTCTGCTTCTCTTTAGAGCATCACACGGCAGTTTTCATTTATAAGCTTGCCGCACTTCCTGTGGAAGATTACCTTGTAAGGTGCTTCTTAAGAGGGGGTGAGCACATAAGCGAGCTGAGAATAAACGGCGCTCTGCGAAGACTCTTTGATGCTGCTCGCAGAGGCTCTGAAGAAGATGTTCGCTTGATATTGCGTTGTGCAACAAGCGCAAGGCAAGATTGGGTTATGTTCGGTGTTGTTGATGTTGAGAGAGCTGCGAATCCACCCGCAGGTCTGAGGCTCAGACAGCTTAGGATGCAAAGTGAGGCTTTTCTCAGAAGGATTGCGAGGTCTTTAAGATAATTATTTGGGGGTGATGTAAGTGAAGCAAACAAAAATTGAAGATGTTCTGCAAAAAAGAGATGTGGAACCTCTGAAAAGGGCAGGGATAAGAACGCTTGAGCAGCTCATTCTCTACCACAGCTACGACCTCCCGCTCTCTAAGGCGGCCACAGGACGAGTGTTGAACGCTGCTGCATTAGCACTTGCACGAAAGTATTTCAAGAGTGTCGAATATGACGATGCTTCAGTCTTCATAAGGACAGAGAAAGGCCCGGTCACGAAAAGAGTAGTCGAACACTTTTTCAGCTCACTATATAGACGAATAGAAGAAGCTGAGGATGGCTACAAAGTCATCTGCAAGACTGAGGATGTTGGTCAGAGGTCTCTGGAGTGGTGCAAGAGCTCGCTGCGAGAGGCCGCAACACGCCTCTCCTCTTTAATTGCAATCGGAGCTGAAGAAGAAAGTGAGGAAGCAGCTGTGGAAGAAGAAGAGGAGGAGCTAGAAGAGTTAGAAGAGGGAGGAGAAAAGCCAGAGTCCTTCGAGGAGTTTGCATCTCTCTTCTTCTCAGAGATTCACGGAAACGACCTTATGAAGAAGTGTCTCGCAGCCTCTCTGCTTTCAACGCCTGAAGAACCAGTTCATACGCTTGTAGTCGGTGAGCCTGGAACTGCGAAGACGCTCGCAGTCGATTTGCTTTCATCTCTCAGGGATGTTGAGATCGCAGGGCCTCTCGTCACGAGAGCGGGATTAGTGATAAACTATCAATCCGGCGAGCTTGGCGTGCTACCTCGAGCAAATGGTAAAATTATTGTCATAGATGAGTTTGACAAGGCGCCGAAGCAAGACTTCAAGCTCACATACGAGCTCATTTCGACGGGAAGGTGCATTGTCCACGCAGCGAACATACATAAGATAATCGGGTCTCGTTTCGTGCTGATCGCTATGGCGAATCCCACATACGGCGTCTTCAAAGGCAGCGAAGGAGACTTACCCTTTGATCCTCCGCTCTTATCTCGTTTCTCACTCATCGTGAAGAGTGAGGAGGTGCAAGGAAAACCTCTCAGAGATTACGTCATGGAGAAACTCCTTCACGGAGATGTGAGAACAAGGAAGGTTTTTGGTGCGTGGCTTCGCTCAGCGAGAGCGCACAGACCTAAGATTGCGGAAGATGCAATCTCCAGCGTTGTTGACGAAGTGGCTTCGATCATGGAAAAATACGGAAAGTCATTCTTGCGGAGGGATGCGAGGTTTCCGCTGCATGTGCGAAGAGTGGCGATGGCAATTGCAAGAGCGGAGCGGAAAGATGTGGATGCGGAAGTCGTGAGCAGAGCTCTAGCGCTTATCAAGGAGACGCTGGAGCAGTGGTTCTAACCCCTCTCTCTTTTTTCTTTTTTTTCCTTTTCCGGTTATGAGCGGGGAAAATCCAAGACGAGGAAGGAAGAAGAGAAAGGGAGGAGAGTTAGAGGAAAGGAGGGAAAGAGTAAAAGAGGAAATCAAGAATATTCTAATTCGTGATGTAGGGGAAGATGTTCTGAGGACGCTTTCGCCACTACTCGAGCTTTCTGATGAAGAGATACGAGAGATTATCGAGACTGTAAGAGGTATTCCGAAGGAGCTACAAGGCTCATTCATAACGCTTCTTGAGATTTCAGATGAAGAAATAGAGAGCATTTTGGAGGAAATAATAAAGAAGGGAATTTGGGAAACTATAAGACGCATTCCTAAAGAGCTGCGGAAAGAGTTTATAACACTAGTCGAGAGGTTAGTGGAAGGTAAAGAACCTACGGAGAAAGGATACGAGCTTTTAACAGATTATCCTGCGGAGGTGCGTTTGTTAAGTGAGTGGTGGAGAAATCTGAGCGAGAGGTGGGGGGTAGAGCTAAAAGATGTTTTGAAGGCTCTGCTAATGGATTACATTGTACACGCACGTCGATTAGTAGAGTGGAAGAAGAAAGGTTTGAAAGATGTTCTAAGGACGCTCTTATCTTTACGAGATTTGCAGCTTTCAACGCTTTATGGTGTCCTGCTGAAAGAGCCTAGTGTGCTACGAGAAGCGATAGAGAGTTTTAAGCCCGCACCTCCTCCTGCACCACCTACACCGCCCACACCTCCGCCGCCTAAGCCTCCTGAAAAAGTTCCGAAGCCCTCTGAAGAAGTTCCGAAGCCGCCTAAGTTGCCGAAAAGACCTTGGCGCTCAGTCTGGCCTTTCAAAACCTCCACATTCATACGCTCATATCTGAAACTGAAAGGAGAAGCTACACCATACGAGGTATACAGAGCGTTTGTGCACACAATCACACTCATCATAAAGGACGAGAAGTTTCGAGAGGAAATTGAAAAAAAGAGAGGGATTAGAGTTGATGGCACAATTGACGAAGATATTGTCGTCAAAGAGTTTCTCGCCAGAGGAGTTCCTGAATACTACAAAAAGAGGATGATTGAGTTAGGTATTCCTCTATATCACAAAACATCATACACATCATTCTGGCGCTACTTCTACATTTTGGAGCGGTTAGGACTTATTGAGCGTGTGGGGGGGAGAGAGTGGAAGAAAGGATTCTTCAAGCAGCGGTACAGAATTGTTGAAGGTCAAGAAGATAGCGAGCTGTGGGAGTATCCACAGAGCGTTCTTTATCCTTTATCATTTCTCGGAAAGCAAAGATATAAGAAGGTTTTTAAGGATGCTGCGGAAAAGCTGTACGGTGCTGCAGAGGTTGAGGTTGAAGAAGGGCGCATTATTAGTGCACGTGAGGCCTTCAAGGCTGAATCTTTAGAGGAGAGACTTTCCTGGATCGTCAAAGCTTTGTCAGAGCTCTATCCAGAAGCTGTTAGTGAGCTTGCCAGAAGGAAGGGTGTGGGTGAAGAAGAACTTCTTCGGATTATCGAGAAGCAAGATTACATTCCTGAGGAGAAGATTGAAGAGAGTATGGAGAGAGTTAAGGAAATTGGAGAGGAAAAAGCGAAGAGTCTAGAGCGGAAGAAAGAGTGATTTTTGCGAGGCTGGGGTCTTGCGAGCCTTGCACCCTCCCCATCCCACTTGGAACAAGTTGGAATGAGTTGGAAAAAGTTAGAACGAGTTAGACGAAAAGCTCTTAACTCCTTCGTTTTCATCTTTTAAAGGAGGTGATGTGAGGTGGCTGAGGTGAAAGGTTTTCTCAGCAGTGTTAGAGATGCACTAATAAAAGGGATGGAAGAGGCGTGGTCGACGGTCGAAGGTGAAAAACTCGGCGATCTGCTCGAAGCTGCTGCGAAAGAGGCCGGGATTGCAGGAGATAAAGGAAGATATGCAAGAGCTGCGGCAGAAGGATATGCAACAAGAGATTACAAGAGAATAGCGGCGGAGATCAGACTCGGTGATAGATACAGAGAAGTGTGGGAGGCGGCGCCAGAAGACTTGGGTGCTAGAGTAAGGGCAGATTTGAGGTTCAAAGCTCATGAGGCCTGGGATCTCCAGAGTAGAAAGGCGCTTACAAGGATGGTCAGAAGACTAAACATTCACAAACTCTACAAACTCTGTGCGTCTGGGAGGTTCGAGGATGTTGCTGCAGAGATAGGAGGCCCTATCCCTAGTAACATGAAGGAATGCTATGCGAGAGTCGCCGAAGCGAAGAAGTTAGACGAAGCGATGGAGAACGCCTGGTATCCAGAGGAAGAGGAGTAGAGATATGACTGAAGACGAGAGCACGCTGGAAAAGCTGATAGGGAAGGGTCGCAAAACAAAAACACTTTAAGCCCTGCCCCGAAGGGCAGGGCAACATATTTTTTAAATTGGTTTTTCTATTTTTATCGAGGTGAAGCTCTAGTGGGAAGAAGGGCAATATATCCCAGGTTACACGATAAAGACTGGTTGT
>JAGGRR010000022.1 GCA_021159465.1 Methanophagales archaeon | reverse complement strand
GTGTCTATTTCCTCTACGTCTTCTGTCAATCCTTCTTCCATTTCTCCACCAATGGCATCAATAAAGGATTTATATCGCATCACCTTTCCTCCTCATCCTCATACTCAACTGCAGTCAAACTGAAAAGTAAATCGCGACTTTGCGGCAGTATAATGTCATCATCAAAAGCATGTCGGACATTCCCGTAATAGGGACTAAAAGTCAAGGGTATAGGGTAGGCATAAATAACGAAGCAATCTGGTTGTATGCAAGCCGTAATTATTATAGAAGCAATCACGGCAATCAAAATTGCTGACATCTAATTCATCACGAATTGAATAACTCACGATGAGAAATCTGTTCTTATCAAGCGCTCTGGATAGCCTGTTTAGTTCCGTGCTCTTACCACATACCCGGAATCCAAGGAAGAGGTATTTTTTTAGCATTTTTTGCGTCTGCGTTCTCTGGTCTCTCAACATAAAAATTCCCGAACTCCTCTTCCGTCTTTAGTGGTTCCACAACAAAGTTGTTGTATGCTTCGATTAGATTCGTAGCTTTTGGCATTTTAATCTCTTCTTAATGTTATCCTTTAGGAGGCTGTCTCCCAAATAATTATTAGCACGGACACTTAAAGTTAGCCATTAGATGTAGTCGCAAGAAGTTCCCTGTTTTAGAAGCCAAATTAGCTACTAACATCCGAATCGTACCGATGACCGGCACATTCCTATTCAATTTACCACAAATTACCTTCATATTGCGAGCGTACATACATACCAGATTATGCTCTACCTACCCTGACCTTCTCTATTAACGGGGTTTTTCCATGTCTTATATCTTCACACTTTACAGCGTTTTATATATCCTCCATCTAACCTCTGATTTGTTCTTGTCTTCATATTCATATATCAACCGAAATCGTGATCTATCCTCAAATGCACTATAATTGAGCTCAAAGTGGTTGTCATTAGCAAAAGCCCTCTCATAGGGTCCTATACAGACGTAATCAATCTCATAATCCTTGATAAGCTGGTAGTTGCCCTTGTACATCTCAATCTCATCACTCTTCACTTTCATTATCCGCGTCCAGTTCAACCCGTGCGACCACAGCCAACCTTCATAGCCCATCACTCGCTGTCTGCCCCCCAATGCCGTTATCGGATGATTATGTGCACTACCAGTTAAGAACAGCCCATCAGGCACGGTATTATCACGTACCCAGTCCGCTATCTCCCTCTCACCCCCTGACCATATCCTATAATCATATTTCATCATTCCCACATGGGTTATCACACCAAAAAGGGTGCATGCAATGAGCAATAC
>JAGGRR010000021.1 GCA_021159465.1 Methanophagales archaeon | reverse complement strand
TGGTGTGAATAAAAGATATAAGCAATCAGTAAAATCTTATAGTGAAGAAAGTTTAATTGTGCAACACAGCACCATTATGCAAAGGTTGAATTATTACTTCATCCACTTTCGTTTTCCAATGGTCTATAAAAATCTCTCTTTGCGGCTCATTTTCTTTAAATGCCAACATTCTCACGGTTATTTCTGGCTTAGCTAAACCTAAATCATTTCTTATCGAGATGAGAGTTTCTAAATTTGTTATTATCTTTTCATATTTTGAGCCTACACGCACCTTCTCATGAACATTCTTTGAAATGTCTTCTAAAGAGATTATTATGCTATCCAATCCAGAATCAATAAGCTTTTTAGCTCTCGAAGGGGTTAATAGTGTACCATTGGTTGCAATTTGAATATTCGGAATACCGGCTTCTTTAGCTATTTTAATTCTTCTCTCCAAGAGATCATCTAAAAGCGGTTCACCTTGCATAAATAAACTGAAGTTCTTTATGATATGGGTATAATTTCTGCATTCCTCAATGATTCTTTCATATAATTCCATGCTCATCGTGCCTCTCGCACGCGTCATCTTATCTATTGGACACATTACACAGTTTAAATTACACTGATTTATCGTTTCGATATTTAAAAATTCAGGAAACAATGATTCTTTCTTTTTTAAGCAGTGTCCCAACGATCAAGGATCATCTGTTCATCTTTCATGATTTACCTCCTGGGGTGTACCCTTGTTAGTATACAACTAGTTAAGAAACAGTATTATAAAACTATAAAACTTTCGATGCACGATGCACGCGAGACCATCAAAAATTAAATTATATGACATATGCTACCTGACAGCGACTTGCGATTAAAGGCTGGAAGACGACAGTTGTTTTTCTTTACATCCTCAATAGCTGTGCTTTGTTCATGCACTCTCTTTTTTGGTATCAAAAACATCAAGGCTCAACAGCTCGCTTTTGTACACAGGCTTCACACCTCCCCTCCCTCTCTTAGAACACACTGTTGTGCCCGTCTGAGTGCGTTTCTAAACCCCTCATGGCGAGCATATGTGAAAAATTTACTTAACAATTCGCGCTTATTAGCAGTCCGAAGAAACAACCTAAACAACCTAAAGGCTCTCGTCAGACTAAGGGCACGCCTTGCCCGCTTAACTTTTTCAAGCTTATTTATTCGTTGCTCCAGTGTGTCAAGCCTCAAAGTAATGAACGCCAAATGTTGACGAAGATTTATATAACTACCCAGAGCGGGTTTTTCTCCCGAAAATTCCGACCTCAGCCAGGTGTTTAGGAGATATGTCCTGTATGTTTCATACTGAGCGATGCCTGCCACTGCCGTATTGCTATACGCACCAAGCGGACTAAGCCTATTATGATAAAAAGCAAGAACTACTGGATGCACTGCAATATCGTATTTAGCAAGGAATCTGATATAAAATTCCCAATCTTCCAAAACGGGCAGCTCCTCGTTATATCCACCAATCTCGTCATACACCTCTCTTTCGTGAAGAAAGCAAACAGGAGGAATAGGGTTCTGCTGAAGCACAACATCAAAGGGTATTATACCAGGCTTAAGCCAGTGATTAAATGGTTCGACCTTTTCTGTGATGACGCAATTCCCTTCTATACGTTCAATGACTTTATCACAGTAAGTTATCACTCCCCTCACCGAAGGCAGTTTATTTTGCCAATATCGAAGTGCACTAATACTTTGTCTCAAGAAGTCAGGCGACCATGAATCATCGTCATCATGTATAACCACGTAATCAGCTCGAACGGATATGAGCCCCTGATTTGCTGCAGCCGCTATACCCCGTGAACTTGGATTATGGATAACTTGCACACGCCTTTGATACTGGTCTCTATAACCTGCAATCAGACTATCGACCGAATCAGGGTCTGTACTATCATCAACTATTACATGGATCCAGTACGGATAAGTTTGAGAGAGCACGCTTTCTATTGCTCTCTTTAGTAACAAAGGACGGTCTTTTGTTCGGGTAATAACAGCAACTACTTTTCTATTGCAGTCCCCCTCTACACACCACGCGTTTTGCCCCTGCTCTCCATTTTCTAACATTTATCCTTTATCTTTTCCTTTTCCTTTTACACGCTTCCTATTTCGCTCCACCTCTCGTGCGCACATTTCTAT
>JAGGRR010000020.1 GCA_021159465.1 Methanophagales archaeon | reverse complement strand
GGGGGAAGAGGGGGGGGAGCAAGAGAGAGTGGGTAGCGGTGTGAGAGAGAAAGAGCGCGGGATTGGTGAGGCTGAGGGAGAAGAGAAAGCAGCTATTTTGTGGCTCTGATGAGAGATGATGCAGGAGTTTTTGCTTAGGTGCTTGCAATATTTTAATCTTGGTTCAGTCCACTTCACTTACGTGAACAAAGATTTTGACATCTACTGCGAGCCCTTGAACAGAATTTATGCGGGACGATGGTGGAAGAAAGCATTAGAGGAAGATAAAGATGAAGCCAAAAAACGAATTGTTCACGAGTTTATACATCTCGCATTAGGTTTACCTGATAACTTAATAGAGTTTTGCTTCTTCACTCACCCTTGGAACGATTTCTTCTCAGCTGTAGTTTACGAGGACATGCAAAAACATAAGAGATTTGATTGGCTGAGAGTTCTCTCAGCACTGAAGGAAAAAATTCGAGATGAAAAATGGGTGAGAAAGTGGAGAGAGAGTGGAAAAATAGGATGGGAGAAAGCAAAACTCAGCGAATCTTCTTCCGAAGCGTCCCGATGAAGTTAATTGTCACGCTAACATACTCTGAGCTCTGATTGTGAAAATAGACATACAGGGAGCCCCCCTCAGGAACTAGCTGATACTCTAGTGCAAGCGCATCTGTTCTTATAATATATCTGTCGCCTAAGAAGCCTGGCGTGGTGATGACAACCCAGACTTTATGGGTTGCATTGGAGGCGATGCTGCGCTCGCTCGTGACGCCAGCCATAGCTCCTCTTAGAAGGAGCTCGTAACCTTCAGACACTGTATAAACATGTGCGCTGGCGATGGAAAACGGCGGCACCTTATTCTCATCCTTGAACTCAAGCAGATAACTCCAGAGCTGCTCTGCTGGCGAATATGATGGGAATGGGGTCTTCCGCACTTCTATAGCGAAGGGGGTGAGCCTCACTCTCAACCACCTCTTATCTCTATCAGAGGACGTTTATTGAATATGGTGTATCATTTACACTCGCGCCCACTTTAACAGAATAGAAGCGCCCTGTGATTTCAAGCGTAGATGTCGGCGGCACTCTTGTATATTCCTCAAGAGTGTAGGAGCCATCCACAGATAACCACACGTATAAGCTTGCCGTCTCACTTTCGTTAAAGATGTAGCCCGTGCGGAATCTTCTTCCTAAGGTGTCTGCTATGTTGTGCTCGTCGCTGTTTGCGTAAGCATCTGAGATTGTGGTGCTTCCAACTGAGACGGAGCCGTTGTATATGTAAGGCTTTCCGTAGGCTTCTGCAAGCGGTTTTATATCAGGAACTGCGTCTTCAGTGGTGGAAACGGCGAGCCACACGAACGTAGGAACTTCTGCGGTTAGGCGAAGAGTTCTGAAGCCTTGTATCTGGGAAAGGCGTTGCCACTCAGGTGCGATATACGATGAGTAGACGACTTTGCCCTCCATAGAAATAAACTCTGCGAGAACGTGCCAGTCACAGTAGAAAAGACAGCTGCGCAAGTCCTGCTTAATAGGCATCATTAAAGACTCGGTGCTCTCATCTGGGAAAAGAACTATGCCCTGGTGGAAGTTAATGATTGTTGAACCCTCTGGAAGTTTCTTCGTGAGTGCTTTGGATGGATATGCGAGAAGATGCGCTTCTGCCGCTCGTCCTCTTAGTTCACCCATCTCAGATCGCTTTGAGCCTGTTAGCAGAGCCTCCCACTCCCTCGCCATCCTTTTATATACCCTTGCAAAAATAAAAAAGGATGGCTGAGATCGGGGTTTCTCTAGAGGAGCGGTGGGGGCTCGGGGCTTATCCTGTCGCCTCGGTGTTCGGCAAAAGCATCAGCGCAAATGATACTCTTATCGTTGAAAAGCGGGATTATCCCGACCTCGTAATATATGTGAAAGTGAGTGGTGCTTGCGATGTCGTTTTAGAGGCTGTTTCAGGAGCGTTGCGAAAGCCTGATGGCTCATACGCAAAGATAAGTGTCAATGAAACGATAATGTCTTTCAGCGCAGCTGGGGAGCAGATAATCAGGTTGAGTGATGTCTTAACAAAGGAGTGGGCTCTGCATTATCCGTTCTTGCATCTGAAATTCACAGCTGCGACGACAATAGATCTCGTTGCATTACCTACTGCAACAACGCTGCAAGATACAAAGATAGTGGTAGATGAAGCTGGGCTTGCAACTGAAGCTACGCTCTCAGGCATAAAGACGCAGACTGATAAGCTTCAGTTTGACGCTAACAACCTCTTGAGAGGTGCTATTGCTTCAGATGAGGTTGGACTTGCCTCTGAAACAACACTCTCAGACATCAAATCACAATTGGATGTCGCTCTATCAACGAGAGCGCCAAAAGATGAGGGAGAAACAATAACAATAGCAAGTGCCGAAGACATATCAGCAGGAAAAACAGCAGCTCTTAAGAACTTCAAACGCTGGACTTTATACTTAAAGGTTGCAGCAGCTATGGACATAACTATTGAACTAAGCCCAGACGGGGGAACAACTTGGTTTGAAGCCTCTGAAAGCCCGGTCAGCTTTTCAGCTGCGGGAGACAACATCATTGAGATGGGCTACGATGCCACTCACATCAGGCTTACCGCTTCAACCGCCGATAATGTCACCGCTCTGATAAGAGGTGTGTTCTAAGGAGGTGTTTAAAATGAAGACCGCATCAAGAATTCCCTCTACTGTCCTGAGCTGGACTAAATACAACAAAATCGTCGTCGTTGGCGCAAAAGGTGATTATTTAAAGCTCAGCGATGCTTTAAACGCAATTACTGATGCCTCTCAAACTAATCGTTACTGTGTAATTGTAGTTGGTAAAGTGACTGATGATGCTACAATATATGCTAAATCATACGTCGATGTCGTAGGTTTCGCCGCTGATATTACAGTAGAAACAGATTCAAACGTGCATGGCGTTGTTTTTGACTCCGTTGTTGAGACTGAATGGAGAGGTATAACTATTAGAAGAACTGGAGATGTTTCTTCCGCAGTTTATGCATGCCTTATTAAAGGAACTACGGATAAAACATGCAAGCTTGTTAATTGTGAATTTATAAATGAAATTTCTGCAGCAGTAAATGGCTGCCACGGTATAGTGATTGCGGGCTCTGCCTTGCCTTCACTTGTGTCATGTAAGGGAAGCGGGGGAATGAAAAGCTCATATAGACCTCTCTATGTCGAGGCAACAACATCAATAACTGATGAAAATGTAGGCACCGGAGATGGAACTACAACAACATTCTATCTTGACAACCCTCCAGTTGTTCAGGGCTCCGAGACGATTTATGTTGATGGAACCCCGCAAACGAGAGATACTGACTACACAATAGATTATCTAACAGGCAAGGTCGACTTCTCAACCGCACCACCAGACGGGGCAAGCATAACAGCAGACTACACACATATCGAAGCTCCGTTCAAGCCATACGCTGGAAAACCCTACATTCTCATCGGAATTGCAGTTTATGTTTACTCGGCTCAGGCAACAGGCTCCACTTTGAGGCTCGGAACAACTCCCAACGGGGCAGAAATAGCATCCGGTATCCCAGTCGATTCCACTGGTTGGAAATATTTCGCATTTAATAGGGTTGAAAGGCTCGCAGATGAAAATCTGTATGCTTTAGTTGTCGATTCAAACAATCAACCAGTTGATGGTGTCCCATCAAACGCCATCAGATTATTCTATGTCGTTATGACTAACTACGCAGATTGCTATGGCTTATACTTGGATAGTCATGGATATGTAAGGATTAAGGGAGGAGCTTTCGTAGGAAATGGGGAAAGCGAAGGTGTTAGAATCGCAGGACGCAGCGTTTCAACAAAGAACTGGTTGATAGCAAATGCAACAATAGAAACTCTTGACCCCTCAAACGAGTATTCTGTCGTCGCCTCTTCTTCTTTAACCGACGCCCCAATTTACAATTGCACTCTCATAGGAAATCTGCTTAATGTCACCCCATCAACAGGCACTTCGCAAGGCTCTAACATACAAGTTTAGAGGTGTTGATGATGCTCTCTAAAGAGGAACTCAAAAGACTGAAAAAACTTGTAGATGACGGAAAAATAAGCGACAACATCGCTTTCACGACAGAACCCTTGGAGGATCCTTTACCGATTCCTGACGACGACGAAGAATCCGTTAAACTGACCGAAGAAATGAATAGAAAAATTATCGAAAGAAACCGCTTAAGAAAAAGAAGCGCACAAACACTCAGAGAACTATTCCAAATCTTAGATGAGCAGGAGCAGACAGAGACTTAGATGAGAGAATTGAAAGCGCTGTGCGCCGCTCTCAAAGACGCCCACCAACCGTAGAACACTCTACCGCACCTGTCGCACACAATTCTCCTCGTTTTCTCATAACGAATATTAACGAAGCCACGCGCAGGACAGCGATATTCATATCTTTCTTTTTTACTCCTCCTGCCCCCCCACCATCGCAACACTTCCATTTTCCACCACCTCTCTTCACACCTCCTTGTGGGCTGGAAGCCTCGCCCTTTAGGGCAGGGAGGAGGTCACTCCTGTTCAATCCTCCCGCAACCTCCGAACTCAGCGAGAGTTGCTTGTTCTTGTGCGTTGTGTTGCTGTTGTTGTCGCCTCTGTGGTTGGTGTTGTTGCTGTTGGTGTTGTTGGTGTTGTTGCTGTTGTTGTCGCTGTAGCTCATGCCTAAGATAATCTCTGAAAGAGTCCTCATCTGGAAAATATATGCGGTATCCTTTTTTCTGAATGACAAAAGGGATCGTTAGCAGTCCCCGATTTGGATAACATTTATATATAAGGTATGAGAAGCATTTATCGTGGAGAGGTATCTCAGAAGAGGAGAGGCGGCGCGGATCTTAGGAGTGGCAGAGTTAACGCTATACAGGTGGACGAAAGAGGGGAAGATAAGAGCTGTGAGGACGCCAGGAGGTGAATATAGGTATCCTGAATCTGAAATCTATAGAATTCTCGGAGAGCAAAAACCTCAGAACAAAGCTGTTATTTACGCTCGTGTCTCTTCAGCAGATCAGAAAGAAGATTTAGAGAGGCAGATTGAAGTTTTACAGAGATTTGCAGAAAAGGAAGGTTTGAAGGTTATAGAAGTCGTCACAGACATAGCTTCAGGATTAAATGGGAAGAGGAAAGGATTGAAGAAGTTGTTCGAACTCGTCAAGAACAGAGAGATAGAAAAAGTTCTTATAACATACAGGGACAGGCTAACGAGGTTCGGATACGAGTTAATGGAGGAGTTTTTCAAATCTTATGGTGTTGACATTGTTTGTCTTTATAAGCAGTCGAAGACGCCTCATGAGGAGCTTATGGAAGACCTCATATCTATTGTCACATCATTTGCGGGAAAGCTATACGGGATGAGAAGCCATAAGGCGAAGAAGGTGGTAGAAAGTGTCAGAGCGTCAATTAGAGACTGTTAAATCAGTTTGGTTCGGAATAAAAGAGAAGAATAGAGAGAAAGTGAGAAAACTCTTAGAAGACTTCAGGGATATGATCAACTTCTGCATAGGAAAAGCGCTTGAATTGAACATTACTTCTTATTACAAGCTCAGAAAAGCCATATATGAAGATTTCAAGGAGAGATTTGATTACGCAACGCATTATTGTCACTCAGCTTGCAGGATAGCGACCTCTATTCTGAAGAACTGGAGGAGAAGGTGTCGGAGAGGAGAGGCAAGCTGGGAGAAGCCTCCAGAAGCCAAAAGATTGTTTGCGAGATTGGAGAAGTGTCTTTTCAGACTGGACAGGCAAGGAAAATTGGAAATAACGCTCAAAGAGGGAGAATATTTGACCTTAGATCTGATTGTGCATGAATATCAGCAGAAATTCTTGGCATCAGATAAGGATTATGGAGAGCTAATACTGAAAGAGAATGGAGTATTCATACCGTTCAAAGATAAGGTGAAAATAAAAGAAACGAAAGGTCTTTTGATCTTTGATACAAACGAGACAAACCTGACAGGTTTGCTCGTAACTGAAAACGAGGTGAAAACAATTTTCTATGATCTTAGGAAAGTCTATCACATACACAGAACATACGAAGAGAAGCAGAGGAGAATACAGAAACTGAAAAAACAGAAGCCTTTGACTGCTGCGAAGATTCAATCCAAATATTCAAAGAGGAGGAAGAGGAGAGTGAGACAACTTCTTCATGTTTTAGCATCTCATGTCGCTCAGATTGCGAAAGAGAAAGAAGTTAGAGTTGTGTTTGGAGATTTGAGTGGAATAAGAGAGAAAGGCAACAAAAAAAGAAGGAAGTGGAGGAGGAAAGAGAGGGAAAAGATGAATAGGAGGCTCAACTCTTGGAACTTCCACTTACTTCAATTCCTTTGTGAGTATAAAGTCTTGGATCAAGGTCATCAGACAATTTATGTTTCAGAGGCTTATACATCAAGAACGTGCCCCGTATGTGGTTGCATGAGAGAACCGAATGGGGCACTTTTCGTGTGTGAGAGGTGTGGATTCAAAGCAGATAGGCACGTAGTGGCTGCGATAAACATCGCAAAGAAGTTCGGGTATACATACAAACAACTTCAGATGTGGGGACTTCCGCTTGCCCCGAATGCCTTCTATGAGGTCACTCCCTTTGGAGTGATAGAGAAGGAAGGCCTCCGATACAAATGTTATTGAATGTTATCGGAGGTCGAAACGGTAGCGCAAATACCATTGATAGTATCTGCGAATCGCTTCTTCCTTTAGTTCTTCAATTTCTTCTTCAGTGAGTTCGTATTTCTCACGCAAGTAGCGAATAGCTGCTTCTACGAGCTGTTTGCTTGTTATCAGGTTTCGTGCAGATGCCCTCGCTTGCGAGAAGAGTTCCGATGTCTGAAGCTCTTCCATGAGCAATCTGATCACTTTCTCCTTAGCATCTTCTCTGTCCTTCTCGCACAGATATATACTTGTGATTTCAGAATCTTCAATGAAGTCTTCCTCCTCGTTGCCTCCCTCTATGCCGTCGGAAAGAGGTATTTCAGGTTCTATCTCATCATCTTCAGGAGCCATTCGCATCACCCTCTGAATCTCCCGCTTCTGCAGGAACTACCACTCCGCAAGGGTGGTCTGTCTTTGCTTTTGCTCTTTCATAGACTCTTCTTTGAGTTTATCTATGATTTCCTTATCACAGAACTGCATCCACCGACCTAAACGAATTACGACAGAGTATGGTGGTTTATCACACCCTTGAATAGCCTCCTTCTTCATTTCTTCAATATCCTCTTCCAAGAACCCATACATATCACGAAGATAATAGCTGCAAGCATCTATGATTTCTGAATTTCGCAAGGCGTCTTCAATCCCTGACAACCCCATCTCCAATATCCAAAGATTGTTGCCGAAAAGACTTCTGAACAATGTGGTCGCTTTCTCCTTTGCTTGCTCTTTACCACTCTCCCCCAATGAGAAAAATTTTACCCTAGGAGCTTCTTCCATTCGCATCACCCCCCATCTTCTCTTTCAGCAACCGTAAGAATTTGTGAATATCACCCACAGTCCTACCTTCCCTATGATGCTCGAAAAACAAGCCTGCAAACTTCCCCTCTTTGACCACGATAAACGAAGGGTGTTCGTCTGGAGGATGGAACGGACAATGAGCTCGTATGTATTTCGGCGTTTCTTTCACTATGTCCAAGTGCCTCCGATATATCTCCAAGGCTTCGCTCAGCGAATATTTCTTCTTGATTTTGATTCCTTTCCTCCTCAGAGCTTCTTCACGCTTCCGTTTTTCTTCTTCCTCTCGTTCAAGCCATCGCTCAAAGTCCCTCATGATGCTTCCTCGTGGTCTCCACACAGGATAACGCACATGAACAATCTCGGCGTTCTTCCATGTTTTATTCGCTCTCTCAACAGTCTCGACGGGATATTTGATGAAGCCTTTTCTCATGTTCAGTGAGTAAATCTCACGAACACCATGCCTATGTGCTAAGTTCTGGTCAGTTGGGAAATAACCCATGAAGAAACGCTTGAAATTGTCGTAATTGTCGTTGTTGTCATTGCTGTTACTGTTGCTGTTGCTACTGCCGTTGTCGGTGTTGCTGTCGTCGCTCTTGGCGGGAAGTTCAAAGAAAATGTGGAAGTGGAAGCCTCTGCCTCCAGAGTCAAAAAGTCGGTATGGGATTTTCTCGTCGTCAAGCGTGTTCTGCACGAACTTGGCGATGCGTTCGCTCTCGCAATCCAAGACGATCTCGTATTTGCTGACCGTGCGATGAACTGCTGGCATGCCTTCAATCATCCACAGATCGTCAGCGCTTATCCAGTTCGTGAAGCCTCTATTGTCTTCGCCGAAGACTTGAATCGGTGAGGGTGCCGCCACTCTTTCTATATGCTCGTTTCTCGCAAGGATTATGTCTGCTGGGGGTGCAGGCTCATAGAAATACTTGAGTGCCTTCCAACCCGCTTTCTCTTTGATGCGCTGCTCCTTCGTGAGTGGGACAACCTCGTTATATTTCGTCATAAGGCATCACCCCATGCGAAGAGGGTGGTCTGACCTTGTAGCTGTTGTGGCTGCTTCTGTGGTTTCTTCTGTCCTCGCCGTGGCTGCTCTTGTAGCTGCTCTTGTGGTTGATGCTGTTGTTGCTCTTGCTGCTGTTGCAGCTGTTGCGACTGTGGTTGCTGTGGTTGTGGCTGTTGTTGCTGTTGTGGCTGTTGCTGAGGGAAGTGAAAGTCGGATGCCTTGATCACTTCGACATAATCGTCCTCAAGCTCAAAAACCAACGGTTTGTTGCACTTCACGCAGAAGAAAACCTTTCCATCTTTCCGTGTTGATGTTTCCAAGCCGCACCAAACGCAGCGCATTTTCATCACCTCTTAAGGTTCTGGAAATGTGTGAATCGTGAACGGATAATCGCAATAATACAAGTTTCGTGATGCCCTTGTCACTGCGACATACCAGACTCTGCGCTCTTCTTCTCGCTGAAAGTCGTCAAATCGCATCGCTCTCTGAATTTTTGAGGTTATGCCTCGTAGCACAATGACATTCGCAAATGTCGCACCCTTGGCGCCGTGAATTGTCCGAAGATGAATATGCTTATAGCCGTTGTTTTGCAAGATGGAACGAAGATTCTCAGCGTATTCTCCCATCAAGCGATGATCTAAGAAATTATCAATGTTTCCTTTTCTTAATGCTCGCAAGAATTCTCTGCTCAGAAAGCTTTCAACGTTGAAAGACAAGCGACCCATCTTGTGAGCTTCATCCATTCTTCGTTTCAGTTGAGCTTTTTTACCGTTGAAGGCGCTCGCCTTGAGATACTTGAAGAGGAGCTGGAATTCATCGTAAGATAATTTTTGCGAGGTTCTGCATCTGAGAAGGGTATCGACGAAATCCTTTCGAGAAGCCCAGCCTCTGAAGCCATCCCATACTATCGGTTTTCCAAGCAGTGTGTTTTCTATGAAGTCGTTGAGAAGGCCACGAGTTCTTGCAAGCACAAGCGTATCATCGCCGAGAAGATCGTACGACCACGAAACTTTCAAAACCTTCGTTGAGCCTGCGCACTCAAAATCAAGAGATTTTCCGAGCTTCTGAGCTGCGAAGTCTCGTTGTTCTTCGCTCAGCCTAAATGATGGCGTAAGCGCTACCCTCTTCGCTGCTTCTTCCCAGAGCTTGAGTGAAAGCGCTGGATCAGCGCCTGCGTAGCCATAAATACTCTGCTGAGGGTCGAAGAGTATGTAGCGCTTCTCCGCCTTTGAGGAATGTCTCTTGAAAAGCTCGAATTTAAGCTTCGTCTTGTCGTGGAACTCATCCGCTATGAATACATCCACCAAAGGAGGTTCCACATCAAGACCCCTCACGAGCAGATATGGGAAGTCCGCCATTCCTATGTTATCGAGATGTTCAATCCATCTCTCCGTGAAGTCGTAAACTTTCGCCGGTTTTATTCTGTATTCTGCAAGCGGTAGTCGTTCTTCAAAGAGCTCTCTGTCAAAGAACATGTCCACGTAATAGCTATATGCCGTGTATATCTTCGCTGGAAGTGTTTTCAGTTCAGATATATCAGGAATAACATCCGACGAGATAACTGAAAGCAATTCTTTTATCGCATTATCGTCTGTGAAAATATTGCAATCACGCATCACTTTCTTTATCTCTGAAACGAGCTTCTTCCCTGAAAGAATCGAGGCACCTAAAAGACGCTTGCATAATGCGTGTGTCGTCACAATAAACTTTCGTGCGAGTTTTGAGCCTTCAGCAGGGTCGTCAAAGAAGTCTGCGAATCTTGCTCGTGCATCAAGCGTCATCCATCGTCTGTATGTTTCGTAGATGAAGGAGTAACCCTCGTGACAAACCTCTGCTAAAATCTTGAGAGCAAATTCGGTCTTACCCGTTCCAGGAGGGCCATAAACAGCAATTAGAGTCATTCCCCATCACCTTGTTCCCCGCTGCTGCTACGACCCCCAAGATCAGAGCGTAATTGTTCGATTAGTTCATCAACAGAACCGGTTGCATCCACATGTAGTTCGGATTCTCTTTCTTCTTTTATCCTATGAGCGTGCTCTCTGATTTTCTCAATCGGCATCTTCAGGTCTTCGAAAAGCTTGACTGGAATTTCGTAAGCTCTGAAGCGGTTGAGGTTGCGTTGAATTCGCTTCACTTTGATCCCGTAACGTGTGAGTGCTCTCGTGAGCTTCTTTTTCGATGTAGAACCCAAGTGATCTATGAGAATCTCCTGCGGAATGTATATTTTATCACCTTTAATGAATGGTTTTTCGTCTGTTTCCTCGTATACAACATCATCTTCGAAGAATCTGTTGAACAGAAAATCCAAGACATAATCGAGAAGTTCTTCACCTTCCAAGGAAATTCCCCGTTCATACGCTTCCACCGAAGAGAGCCTCTTCGCTTTCTTATGAAAATATTTGAGAGCGGCGTTAATGATTTCCTTCGTGGTCTTTCGTGGGAGTGTAAGAAAATACACGGGCTCATTAGCCATCCAAAGAAGTGTCTGCAAACCTCTCTGAAACTGCGATAGTCTTATTGTAAGATGTTCTCCGTTCAGCCAGACATCAAAGAAGACGTCATCTTCCTCCTTGTATGCTTTGATTTCGGCGTTCTCAAGAACCTCGAAAACTCGCCGTGACGGGTAAAATCGGCATGTCGGGTCGCAGAACTCCTCAGGAACTTCTCTGCAAAGAGCTGCTTCTAAATCTAGCTGTGTGTTGATAATCCACTTCTCGTCGTCATCACCGCCACATCTCTGAAGATCGAGATTGAGTGCGCGTGCAACATTTTTAAGACCCTTCCTTAGCATGCCGGCGCGCTTCAAGAAGAGAACAGCTTTCTCCGGCTTGTTCTCGCAGAGATATTCTAAGCATGGTGGTGGTGTTACACGCTCATGCCTGCAGAGATCTTTTATATAGTCAATATCGTATGATGACATGATCTCTCACCCTTTCTACCCCCACACTTATTCCTCCAAACGCACGATGATTTCTTTCTCCGAAAGCAGCTCTATTTCCGCTGTTTTGCCACCCCACGATTTCAGCTCCGGAGGGAGCACAAGCGAAGGCCCTCCTCGCTCTCTCTTCGCAAGCTTCCGCCGCTTCCACTTCAGACGCCCTTCCTTCAAAATCTCCGCTTCCATTCCTACATCACCTCATGTAATATGCATGTTCCCCATATTTAAATACTTTGTGGTGTAGCACTGTCCGATTTTTCGGAGGAGCCTCAGAAATCGGTATAGAGAAGCGTCCTCCTTCGTTCTTTAGCGTAAGCTTTAAATACTGCTTGATTTTGTCCACGAAATCAGACAGCGGAAGAACGACGCTCCTTCGCTCTTTCTTATATATATAAGAGGAGAAGAGAGAATGCCCGATTCCCGATTTTTTCGTGCACCGCAGCAAGAAGTTTTTCATGATCTTTCCCTTTTTGGCCTTTTCGAGGCGGCATGTGTTGAGAGATGTGTTGGAGAGGCTGCACTCTTGCTGAGGGAAGCCTACTCCGATTCTTGCTTATTCTCATCTTACAGAACTTCGCTAAGAAAGCCTCGCCCTGAGGGGCGAGGCTTGGAGCGGTTTTTTGTCAGCTACCTCATCATTTAGAGTCTCTACTTTTCTATGAGCTCTGTGAACTGAAACCACACCTCATCAAATCTTGCTACGCAGCCGCTGCACGACCTCTGAGCTCTATTGAAAGCGGCTTTCCTTTTAATGCACTTACTTTCAAAATAGAGAAACCTATAACATTCCCTTCTTCGTCAACTTTTTCCATTACTGCATCGTTTTCCGTCTCTCTGAAGTATCCTTTTCTCTGCTCAAGCAGAACTTCAAGATAATCCCCCTCTTTATCATACCATATCTTTATTATTTTCTTTTCCATAGCGTCTCACCTCTTTTTATTTTATCTGTGAAATATACGGTTATAATAAATATCTGGCTCTTTCCCTGCCCTGAAGGACCGGGCTTGGGGGTTTGTATCACTCTTCCAGATATATCCCTCGTCTCATCAAAAAAGCGTGAAGCATCTCAGCACTCTCACGAACGAGCAAACGAGCCTGTTTGGTGAGCGAACTATTATAACTTAACCACAAAAGCATCTTATACTGTAACAAAATAAACTCAATCAGTGGGCAACTTCTCTTCAACAGTCTCTCACAATTCACACAGCTTTCCGCAGAACAAAGTTCATCAAGCATCTTTTTATATTATTCTGCGAACTTTTAAGGATAGATGAGGGGGGAGGAGCGCAAGGATTGGGAGTATATCAGCAAGAACGAGTTTGACGCCGAGACAGCAGGCTTCAAGCGAGTGCTCTGCAACTACATTCGTTGGGACTTCTATTTGAAAGAAGACGGAAGGTGCTACTTCATCCTATCGCTCGCAGATTCAAGAACAAAAACGATAGCGCAGATAGCTCTGAATGAAGAAGTCGCCACTGCGCTTAGAGACGCGATCAACAAGCTACTTTCAGGTCAGATAGAGGAAGAGGGGGAAGCAGAAAGAGTAGAGGCGAAAGCAAAAGAAGAGCAGGATGTGATGTTCGGTTAAGATGTGCATCTGCGGCGGTATTTGCTTAGTTGTTGCGGCAGCTACAACCACTCTCCTCCGAGCAATCCGCAAATTTTTTAAGCGTCGTGAGAAAAGCAAAATGTATGTTGGACGGATTAGAAGCAACTCTGAAGGCGAAGGAGTTCCTCGCACAGATCTTTGACAGAGCCTGCTTTGAGATAGAGGAAGCCACACTTGACGGAGATGTGTGGAAGATAACGTGGAAGGTCTACCCGTGCCATCCTAGAGCGCGCTACGAGGTCAAAGTGAACGCTGAGAACGGTGAGATTGTCGAGGTTTGTGAGACCTCAGACTGGGGTAGGATGCGAGGAAAATGGTGCTGGAGGAGAGAGGACGCTGATGCCGATTAAACTACAATAATCACCCTTAAGAGCAAAAGTTTCAGTGATAGGCTGCAGTCAGAGGGAAAATGCCTTGGATAGAAGAATTCATCATAGAAGAGGAAGGTGAGTTCGCTAGGAGAAACCCTTTGTATAGTATAGAGAGTGCAAAAATAGTGGAACAAATAGAAGAAATAGTGAGATCTCTTGCACTAAGGTATGGTGCAAGAGTGGAGAGGAATGTACTGCTTCCTCACACGATGAGCTATAACCCCTTCACTGACTGTATATATTATAATCCTTATGAGATAAAGAAAATCTATGAAAAACTGAGTAAACATCCTCATGTAAGGCTAATGGACTTAATAGAATATGTTTTTGGACACGAGTTAGGACATAGAAAGAAGTATAAGAAGCTTACAGAATACGAGCGAGAGCAGGCATTAAAGATAGTAAGATCCTTATACATTCTTTGTACCATGCCGGAAAAGGCAGAGTCTCTTTTACCAGAACATATAAGACCTGATCTACCCTTCTACAGGCTATGTGCAATAGCTCAAACCCTTTTTGAGGAATATTATGCAGTAAAGGAGAATCCGCTGCGCAAATGGAGCATTGAAAGGGTAGGCCACTCTGTAATAACAAATAATCTAAAAAGGAATTTGAGAGAGGTAAGAGGAGTTTTACGTACTCTTAGCTATAACAAATTAAAATATTCCAAATATTTTATAACACCACTGGCATATCTTCCTATACAATCTCTAAAAGTATTTCCACATCCTGAGTATTTAGCTTTGCGAAAGATAAAGACCTTTCTACTCCAAAATATAATCACAGCACAGGATGTTTTTGACTTGAAGAAAATGGTGCAGGTGGCGAATATAATCTTATGTGAGTTGGAAGGGAAACACAAGATCCCCTTATCAGATGAATTCTTGAGGGATGAGTTAAAGGATGTGGTGTACATACTTTATGAGGGGTGGCTTCATGGTTTACTCTCCTCTCGTTGAAGTGAAATCAGAAATTACGACAACCACCGCATCAAACTTCTCCAAAAAGATAAGCAAATCTCTCAGTCCTTGCACAATTCTCCACTGTAATCTCTCTCTTGCCCTTATCTCTTCAATGAGCTCTTCCTCAAACTCACACTCATCATCGCCGCCACCACCATCATCAGCGAACTGTAAGAGCTCTTGCACTTCTTTGAGGTTTTTAGCCTCTCGCAGCAGCAGCTCACGAACATCTTGAGCTGTGAAAATCATCATCTCACTACTCACCCCCTCCACACTCATCTATCTTCTTCTTCACCCCATCGCTTTCTAAGCAAGAGCTCATCAGACAAAATGACAAGATTTGTGTGCACATCGTAGTACATAAACAAATTATACTTAATCGCAAAATTGTCAACTACCACCTGCTAAAGCAGGTGGCTTGTAGTCCTCGGCGTGCGCTCGCTGTGCGCTTCGGCCGTGTTCGCTCACGCTCCTCAGGGTTGGTTAGGCTCGTGCGGTCACCCACGGCCAAGCGCCGCACCGAACCGCTCTCATCCCCTCCAGGAGCGTCGTCTGCACGCCGAAGACATGAGGCCGGTTGACCGCGGCCCCTTACTATATTAGAAGCAAGCTATTTAAATACTATCCACCTACTTACTAACATGAGGTTGAAGTGTCAGCATTGCGGGCACGAGTGGGACTATAAAGGCAGGTCGAAGTACTACGCTACCTGTCCTGTGTGTTATTACAAGGTGAGGATTCGTGAAGTTGAGAAGAGTAATTCCCGTCAGACTCAAGCCGAGCGAGGAGCAGGCGGAGAAGATTGATAAGCTTTTCAGCGAGTACAGACGCTTAATTTCCTTCCTCGCAGAATGCTGCAAAAGAACAGGAATTGCTGATTACCGAGAGCTCCAAAAGCTAATGTATAGCCTCTGTAGAGAGAACTATAGACTACCTTCAGAAGTTATTATACAAGGAATGAAGCTCGTCGCTCAGACTTTCAAAGGTAGCTATAAGGCAAGACATATCCCCAAAATTGATGCTGATGATTTTCCCGTAAGACTTACCTATGGAGAGAACCATCTGTTCTACTTAGTATTCGATGATGGTTTAAAGGCAAGAATAAGTCTACCTAATGGTAACAGCTTCAGAAAAGAAGAAATCTTAATTCATGATGGTGAGTTAGGAGGCAAACTCTCCGAGCTAGTCAGACACAAAATCTCAGACTCGCTACTCTTTCCAGACTACAGACTGTTGATCACGCTAACGAAAAATGTCAAAATAGACTACGAGCCTAAGAATGCTGTTGGAGTTGATATAGGTGTTATAAACTTGGTCACTGCCTATTGCAACGGTAAGGTGTTACAAACCTCAGGAAAACCTGTTCTTGAGGCGCACAGGAAGGGTGTTGAGCATCGGAGGCTGAAGCAAAAGCTTGGCTCGAAGAAGTTCACATACAACGAGTCTAAGTTCGTCAGAGATTATGTTCGCCACGCAGCGAATCAGGTGATAGAGTTCGCCAAACAGTTCGAGAAGCCTGTCATCATACTAGAAGACCTGAAAGGTCTGAAGAGAAAGCTAAAAAGACTGCCACACGTTTACGCCATAACTCCTTATGAGATGGTTCATTCAACGATCATGGAAAAAGCCTTGTGGGAAGGAATTGCAGCTCAGGTGAAGAAAGCCCACCATACATCGCAGGAGTGTCCTAAGTGTCATCATGTCAGTCCGAAGAACAGAGAAGGAAGAAGATTCAGATGTATTAGGTGCGGCTTCGAGGAAGATGCCGACATCGTTGCGGCGATGAACTTATGCTTCCGCAATTCCTCCACAAGCTGAAGCTTGTGGCACCCTTGCGGAAAATTTATGTGGATGTCTGAGCGAGGTGTCTTATCTGCAAAGAAGACGAAGAGCATTATCTCACGTCTCTCCTCCATCTCCTCTATATGGTATCTAATTTTCAACCAACTATTTTATATATGCTCAAATCATATCCTCGAAGGGGGGGCGTCGGCGATTGCCGGCAAGCCTGCCGATGGCAGAAGCACGCAGCTGGCATCGCAAGCAGTCCCGAAAGCCTTTGAGGCGGACGGGATAGAGGGTGTGGGGTTGCACCCTGTGCGATGGACAAAAGATTCCATCGCACGAAGCATTTTGGGCCGAAAGGCTCAAAATGCACAACCTTTCTCTAAAGCTTTCTCCAAAATATTTACGCCGTCTTCAGGTGCGAGAGAGATGCTGACGTGTCCTACACCTGCTCTTTGACCCATCGCTTGCACAAAAACCTCTTTTATTTCTTCTCTTCTCATGAAGAAGGTGTGCTCGCCTTCGCCAAATACTTTAGTCTCGATCTCGCCATCTTCAGCAACGCAAGCAACTCCTACCATAATTGCACCTTTAACTCTCACATCAACCCGCACAAATTTGCTGTCAAATGGGACAAGCAGGGGTGATGTGAGCACACTCTCACCAGCAAAAACATTCAGCGAGAAAGCCATTATTTTCTCATCCTCGCCTTCACACACACCCATTTTTCTCACCTCAGAAAAAGGAGAAAAAGGAAAAAATAAAAATTGTGAGTGTTTCAGCTCACTCGCTACTCTAGCCTAGCTCTCTCAATCTCTAGCTCCCTTATCCTCTTCTTCTCTCTCTCACTCAGATAAGCGGTGACCATTGCCAGCACTACTGCAACAACCGCGCCAGCCAACGAAGCAAACGCTTCAGAACTCACTAATGTACCGAACTCCGAGAACTCTGCTGCTATAGGTATCAGCGCAACTCCAAAGAGTATCAAACAGAACACTGAGACCGCTGTGTAAAGAGTCTTACGCCTTCTTACCCCTTCAATCTCTTCTTCAAGATGTCTCCTCCTCACAGCCTTCGCTGGATCTTCCATCTGCGCAGCATCTGCACGACCTTCCACTCACACCACCACCTCCCACTTTACCATTACTTTATCACATATATACCCTTTTCGCTTTTCTCCGCTTCGACAAAAATAGAAAAGCTTAAATACCCCTTAAAAGAATGATGTAGGGTGATGAAAATGGGGGGCGATGCGCAGATAGGGGTTGAAGATTTTGGAGACCTCTCGTGGGAGCGGAGATTGCAGAGAACGCTTGACAGCATCAGAAAAAAAGTCCAGAGCATAGATAGCGTTGATAAAAAAATCGAATACATAGAAGCGCTGCGTCTGATGCAAGAGACCTCAAGACTCGCAGCTCGCAAACGCCTCGCAAGAGCCGAACGAATTCTCAAGTTTCTGGACGAGCTTGAGAGTGAAATAACAAAAGAGAGGTGAGAATGTGGAGGATGAGCGAGGAAAAAGAAGAGTTTAAGGAGGTTGTTGCGAATGAGTAGGGAAGAGGGGGAGTTTAGGGAGTTAGTAGCGTCAATAGAGAGGCAGATAAAGAGTGTGAGAAGAATCACAGATGTTCTTGCAGAAGAAGTCCAAAGAGCGAAACATGCGGTGAACGCAGACGATTATGCGTATGTGAAGCAATCAATCTGCGATGTTGAGGAGCAGGTGGAGAAATTGAGTAAAGAATTGCTTTACACGCATCTCCTGTGCAGGGATTTGATGAAGGTGAGAGGAGATGAGTGAGGAAGGGGGTTTAGAGGGCTTTGGGGGGAGGCGTTGTCCGCACTGCATGAAGTTCGTAATTCCAGAGGAGCAGGGCAACGCACTGATATGCCCGAACTGTCACGAAGTCATAGAAAAGAGACTTCAGAGTGGTAGAACTGTGCAGATTGAGCGACCTGAAGACTTTGGTGATGGCACTGTCGCAGCGAGTGAGTTGACCATAGACTTGAGCCTCGAATCACTGCCAGTCCAAGAGGTTCGTGCAAGAGCACCTTTCTTCATAGAGAACTGGCAGATTCGTATGTCACAGTTTCAGGATGGAGGTTTCTACGCAGTGATGGAGTGCCAAGACGTGAAAGGTAATCGCTTCCGGTGGAACACAAGTGGAAAACAAGTTCTTACAGTTTTGGAAGAAGCGGAAAGGAGAGGGATAAAGCGCATCTATGTCCGAGAAGTGCTGTTCGATGAAGTGGGGGGGCGGCCAAGAAACATTCGCATAAGATGAGTAAACAACCCTCCTCTGGAGAGGAGGGTTCCAGCGAAAATAGATGGATTCAGCCTTGAAGCTTTGGGCTCTGCGATTGAGGCGTTTGATAAGCACATCAAAGAGCATGGGGGTGATGGGGGTGGAAGAGATGAAAGAAGCGGAAGCGAGTGAGGAAGGGATGATTAAAATGTCTGATACACCCACTATCAAGCATGATTGTAAGAACTGCCCTCTGTTTGAGCAGTGCAAGAATTGCCCGTTGCTGTACCCTCGCTCAGCGTGTAAGGACATAGGCTGCTCGGTTTTCAGCGAGTGCGAGCGCTTAGGCTGTCCAGTCTTGCGTGAGAACATAGAGCTTGATGAGCTCCTTTTCTGAGGTGATGTGTATGGAACAACAAACCATAACAGAGGAAAAACTCCGAGAGTTTGCACGCAGACTCGCAGAAGCTGCCCGAGAAGTCTTCGGATTGGATGAAGAGTTCAGCCAAGACCTCACCGACATTTTCCGTATGAGCATAGAGATGAACTTAAAACTGCGAGAGATGGGAAAGCAGATAGAGTGTCTAAAAGAAAGCTCGCAGACAAAATTCGTAATCAGAAAGGAAAACGAAATCATACCACTTCTAACATCCACCGACGAAGGTTGGCTCGTAGAAAAGCGTACTTTGAGGAGTGATGAGATGATTTATGCACTAATTGCGGCGTTGTGGGAAGTGTTGTTGAGGAGAAAAGTAGAAAAAGTGATGATTCGAGGGGGTGTTGGAGCGTGAGATTCGACATAGTAACTGCGGCAGTGCTCGCTGTGCTACTAGTAGTGGTGCCTCTAATTCCAGGAGTAATTCTATGGCTCCTTCTGCACCCGGAGACCTTTTGGCAGAAACTCGCCCTGTTTCTTGTATCTCTGATATTGTTTTTGCTGGTGTTGCAATTGGAGGCAAAAATTGCTCATAGACTAAAATAGAGGTGATGACGTATGAATGAGCTGAACTTTGTACGACTTTTGGATGTATTGAGCGAGCTCAACTATACGCTGAAAGCAATTAACGAGAGATTGTGCGAGATTTCAACAGCACTCTGGGCTTTGGAAGAGATAGAGAGAAGGAGAGAGCAGAGAGAGCAGCAAGAGCGGAAAGAGCGACGAGAAACAAGACAGGAGGGGAAAGTGAGTAAGTGGGTGAGGTTCGCCACCATACAGATCACACCAGATCCAGAATCTTACACAACCTATCACTTACTTCCGCGCCTTCCCGACACACCTGTGCGATGTTATGTAGGCATTCGGAACACTGCCGTAGGTGAAGAAATTTCAGTTAGAGTGTGTGATGCACAGAAGCAAACAATCATAGAAAAAACACTCACTCATAGCGACCTTATCCTTCTACCAAAGGATGCAGCGTATGTTCAAGCGAAGACCAGACTGGCAAAAAGTACTGCTTATGTGGAGTTGTCTTTGTTTGCTGAAGAAGGTGATGAGAAAAATGAAGGAGGTGATGTGGTATGAGTGGTGAAGAATTTGGAGATGTGCGTGCAATAGCACTCATTCGCTTAGCAAAAGAGTTTCAGTACGCATACGAGCATTGGATTTGGACATACGCAAAGCTGAGAAGCCACCAGAAAACAAAGAGGCTTTTGGAGCAGTTTGAGAGTGATTGCCAAGTGAGAGGATGGAAGCTAAGCGAGACACTAAAGGAAGATATTCGAAGAGAAATCGAAGCCCAAGACCACCACATCAAGGGAGCTTTAGGAGAGTTGTGCAGATATTACGCTCATTTGCGAAGATTAGAGCGAGAGATTTCAAAAGTATTGGATTGGTGTTGGAACTGGAGAAGTGGTTTTGGAGTAGATGCGGATGCTGAGTGGGAAAGTAATAGGTGTTCAGAATGTTCAGAATAGATTCATCCACCTTAAGGGAATGTGTAGATGCAATCCTTGCAGTCGTTGACGAGGCTCGCCTGAAGATAAGCGATGAAGGGTGGAAAGTGCGTGCTGTTGACCCTGCGAACGTCGCTTTGGTTGATTTAGAGTTAAAGCGAGATGCGTTCGACGAATACAACGCCGAAGGTGGAGCAGAAGGCGAGAAAGTCATAGGCGCTCCTTTTGACAAACTGCGAGAGGTTCTACGCTTCGCTGTTGGCGATGTGTCCATCAACATAGACGATGACAAGATGACACTACAATCATCCGCCTACGCTTACACGCTCACGCTCTTAGACCCATCATCACTGCGAGCTGAGCCGAAAATACCAGAGCTTGAGTTCTCAACAAGAGTTGTTGTAGATGCTGACGACCTCAAGAAAGTTCTAAAGGCAGCAGAGAAAATCAGCACCACAGCTGCGATTGGCGTCCAAAACAATGTTTTCTTCGTTGAGGCAGAGGGTGAGATGGAAACGATGAAGTTCTCACTGCACAAGGACGAGCTCATACATTTAAGCGGTAGTGACTGTCGCTCTCTGTTCTCGCTTGAATACCTCACGGCGATGGCTAAAGGCTTCGCTTCCGCTGAAACACTCACACTATTCATAAGCACTGACCATCCGCTGAAAATCGAGTTTGAGATCGCTGACGGCAACGGAAAGGCCATCTACTTGCTCGCTCCTCGCATAGAGGCTGAATGAGGTGTCGAGGTGGCGAATAATGACGGAGGAGACAACCTTCTGGTTCTGGAGAGGGGGGGCAACAGACGAAGGTTGTTTCTATTATTCTCCTCCTTATTGGCCCCTCACATAGAGGCGGAATGAGGTGATAAAAATGTCTGAGAAGAGTCGCAGTCTCGCTAATAGCGTATTTTATGCTGTTAGGATTGGAGATGCTATACCTTGCTGAGAAAACAATGAATGATGGGTGAGAGTGTATGCTCGAAATAGACCTGAATGAGCTGAAACCTGGATGTGCCATCATCGGCGAAGTGCTTGGCGTGAGATTAGCGGTCTGCATGGGCGACGACAGAAAGGTGAGAATATTTAGGGTCGTTGAGAGACTACACAAAGGGTGAGAAATGAAAAAAGTAATGAAAGGTCGTCTTATCTGCGTCCCCTACGCAGGCGATGGATGGGTTTTGCTCAGCGAAGATTTGTTCAGAGAATACTGCGAACTCTGCAAGAAGAAGCGAGACAAAACAATCACAATGGAAGAAAGAGACAGACTGCACGAAATAGAGCATAGCGGAGAGCCTGTTGATGCGGTTCTATGCGATTTAGAAGGGAAAAAAGTGAGAATTACCGTTGAAGTGGTGGGAGGGTGGGAGAAAAAATGAGGAAACACCTAACAGAAGAAGACATACGAAAAATCTTCACCGATCCTAACTCCTTGAGAAGAGCGCTTACCTTGTGGAAAACGGTGGAAAAGAGAGGTTACAATCTTGTGAGAAGGATGATAAACGAGAGGAAAGAGGAGTTGAGAGTGTAAATGAGGGTTTGTTGAAGGGGGTGATGAGGTATGAAATGTATAAGACCGGAGATAGAGTGTAGGTTTAGAGACGAAAAAGGAATGTGTAAGTGGAGTTGTCCAAAGGATGACCCATGTTCAGACTGCGAAGTAGCAGCTGAAGCGCGGGGCTGTCCATTTGTATGTTACTATGAGGCAAAAGAGGCGGGATGCACGGATAAAGATATGTATGGAGATGATGAGTGATGGAAAAGGAGGAAGTTGGAGACGAGATATTTGAGTGGTGTCCTTCATGCAGCAAATACACTTACCACATCAGAACAGCAGATAACATAATAAGATGCAAGGAGTGCGGTCATGGGAAATGGTATTAGAAATATTCTCAAAAACAGTCAGTAAGTGGAGAGCTGGTGCGGGTTGCGGCACTTCTGACTGCGAAACTCTCTGGAGTAATGTGTTCGTATGCACAGACGGATGGAACACTTGGCTCGAGGAGGAGATTAATTATGGGAGAGGGGGAAGAGCAAAGAAGAGAGAGGAGAGCCAACATCATCCAAGAACTCTTGATACTCTACGAGAGAAAGCGAAAGCTTGAGAGAGAGCTTGAAGAAGAAATCACAGAACTGCTCAAAAGCATAGATAAAGGCGATTTCATCGTCCGGTTTGTTGGAACCACATTAGAAAACGATGGCTTAGAATACTGGACAAAGTGGGGGAAAGAAATCTTCGTCAGAGAAGACGGCTCTATTGAGGTGAGAGGCCGCAACGGGAAACCTATTCTGAAGGTGTGAGGAGGTGATTTAACATGTGTATCCTCAGCTATTTATCTGGATTCCTCACAGGAGTCGCCATCACCTGCGCTGCATATAGCATTTATCTTCATGGCCTCCGCAAAGAGATGCGGAAAGTTATTGAGAGCATAGAAGAGCTTGTGGGAGAGTTGAGAAGTGAGAGAAAATGACTTCCTGCGAAGAGGTCGTGGAAGAATTGAGAGCAAAACTCCAAAAAGGCGAGCCTTTCAACAAAACAGACGAGTGGAACTTCAGAGAGCTCTGTGAGCTCACGGGCTGGACTGAAGAAGATGTCAGAAACGCCCTCGTAAGCGGAAAGACACCATCATTTCACAAATACTTCACAGAGGCGAAGAGGCTTGAGAGCTGGTGTAAGAATGTGGAAGCTGCGAGAAAACTCTGGGGTGCAGTCACGGCACTCCTCTGCTCCGACATAAAGGAAGTGTGTGTTTTAGAGGCCGTGAGCGTGGAACCGCTTGTTTTGCATGTCAAAACCTTATACTGCTACGCTGATGCGCTGCCCGAAGATGGCTTCAAGAGACGGTGGAAGAAGTGCATAAAACTTTTCAACGAGGTTGTTGAGCGGAAAGGCGGTCTGATAGAAAAGAAAAGAGCAGAAAGAAAACGCAAATTAGAGAAAATCTGCGAGCTCTACGAGAGAGCAAGAGATTTACTCGAAGAAATTGAGATTGAGATTGAAGAGCTTGTGAAAGAAAATGACAAAGATGACTTCATTCGCTACTCTGAAGACGATTTTGAACCGCTTATTCTTTCACGAAAGGAACTCAAATATAAAACAGATAAAGGATACAGCGTGGTCGTGAGCAATGATGGAGGCATTTATCTCTTCAAAGACTCAAAGCTCATTGCCGAAAGGTGAGCAGAATGAAAACAATATTTTTCTACAAATTTTAACACCAGAGTACCTCAAGCTTTAGCTTGAGGGTGAATGGTGTCAAAATCCTTGGCACTCCTCAATATATCTTTTTATAGTCTCAGAGCTGACAGCTCCGTGAGAACCGACATAGTAACTTTTAGCCCAAAACTCGCCACCCCACAACTCTCTTCTTAACTCTGGAAACTCCTCAAAGAGAAACCTTGCGGTATGGCCTTTAATTAATCTTGCGATCTCGCAAGGAGCGAATTTTGGTGATGCAGAGATGAATAAGTGGACGTGATCGGGCATGATCTCCAGCGATATAATCTCAAATCCAAACCTCTCACATTGTTCCTTGATCAGTTCTTCCAACCTATCTCTGATTTCCCCCATCAACACCGTCTTCCTGTATTTCGGAACGAACACGAAATGATAGTTCAAGTTCCAGACAGTATGTGCTCCTCTCCTCACATCAACCTCGTCCTCCGCTTTCATGAGCCAAAACCTCAAAGCTTCGTTAACGGCGTCCTCTATCGCCCCTCGTATCTTTCCAGTTATCTCTGGAGTGATTATCCTGAGCCTTCTATGCACCTCTTCATCAATGCTCACGTGCACCTTCTTCTTCCCCCCCATGATAAACCTTTATATACTCAGGGTTTTAAATACCTTTAGATGGAGCTCGCGGCGATAAAGACGGTGATAGGAAAGCTGGTTATTGAGGAGGGGAATTCCGCGAAGATAGATGAAGCCTTGCTTGAGTCTCGAAGAATCTTCAACGAGGTCTTAGTCAAACTTTTGAGTGGTGAGGGAGTAAGAGATAAGGACATTCAATCGTTCTTAGCCAGTAACACCAAGCAGAGAATAATAGCAAAAGCTAAGGAGGCGTTCAACTCATTCAAAGAGCTGAAGGCTAATGGAAGAGCTGAAAAGCTCAGGATATACGATAACAGACCTCTTCCACTCAGAATGAACTTTGGAGAAGGTTACAACCTCTGGATAGAAGATGACAAGGTGATGTTCAGAGTCACGCTGATCCCTCGCAAGGAATACATTAAGGGCTATCTTAAGCTCTCAAAAGAGCACGACGAAATTGTGAGGAAAGCCTTAGAAGAGAAAACCGGAGAGAAGAAAGACCATCGCAAGGAATACAACATAACTATCGCAGAACTCGTCAAACGAAAGAGCGAATATTACCTACACATCACGATAACTAAGAATATTTCGGTTCCGTCGATCAGGTATGCTGCTGGCATCGACCTCAACGAAGACAACGTAGCAATCACAGTTTACGATTTAACGACGAAAGAGGTTGTAGAATCCTTTATCGTTGATTACGCAATCATCAAGTTCATCAGGCACTACTGGTTCACAATAAGGAAGAGGTTGCAGAAACACGGAGCAAGAAGTAAGAAAAAGTTAGGGTTTACGAGAAAGGAATCGAGACTGATCACATATTTGCTTCATCTCCTCTCAAGGAGAATTATTGATTATTTGTCGAAATATTCAGGACTTATAGTCTTCGTAGAGGATCTAAACGGAATCAGAGGTGAAAACAAAGGAAAGAGAATGAACAAACGCTTGCACGCATGGCCATTCTACAAACTGCAACAACTCCTAAAGTATAAGTTCGAATGGATTGGCGTGCCTGTTATGTTTGTCGATCCTGAGAACACATCGCATAGGTGCCCCCTATGCGGAGCTCTTGGGATTAGACACAAAAAGATGTTTAGGTGCCCGAACGGCCATGTCGGACATGCAGATAGAAACGCCTCTGCAAATATCTTGATTAGAGGTTGTGCAATGTACTTGCATGTGCCCTGCTCGGCTTTCCGTACGACGAGGCTTCCGAACTTCAGGATGTGGAAGCTGAGGCGGAATGAGAGCGGGGTATGGGGCATCGTGAACATGCCACTCCCCGCCGGGGTGGAGCCGCTCACTGCCGCTCAAAAGGCAGAAGGCTGCGAAGCTCCGGCTCAAGCGGGAGGAAGCCCCAAGCTTCAGCTTGGGGTAGTTCACGATGAGTCGAGCCCATGCACAGGAGATGTTGTAGTTCTAGATGTTAGTGAGTGCTCGGAGAAATGACGGCCACAATAATTACTGCCGGAAGGGAAGAAAGAGCTCGCAAGCTTAAAGAGCTTTGCGAGTGCTACGAGAAGTTCAAAAAACTACGAGAAGACATAGAAGCTGAGTTAGAGGAAATACTAAAGAACGAAGGAGATTGCATTGTTTATGAGGTTGGCGGCCATCTTTCCTTCTCAGAAGAAGGCTTAGTTTACGAGACTTGTGGAGGGACAATTAGAGTCTGCAAAGATGGCTCAATAGTTTATAACAGACGGAAGTGAAGGAGGTTGGCAACAGTCACCAATAACTTAACAAAACCCACACCCAACATATTTATATGATGAAGCATACAACTCATACGGTGGTGAGAAAGACCGTTGAGGTGGATGACGAGCTGTGGGAGAAGATGGTGAGGGAGGCAGTAGAGAAGTTCGGGTTGCACGGCGCCATTAAGAAGGCTGTGAATGAGGCGATAAGAAAGTGGGTAGAGGGCGAAGAGGAGAGCGAGGAGGAGAGCGCTCATGGCTAAAGTCACAATCCCTGGATATATATGCGAAATATCAGAAGAAGATAGAGAAGAGTTAGAGAAATTAATGTTCAAGTTCGGCAAAGCTCGAAGAAGAGCATACTCGCTAAAGCAAAAAGGATACACGAAGTCAGAGATAGTGAGAATCTTGCAGGAAGAAATAGGTCTGAACGCTCGCTACATAAGTGACGCTTATCATTCTGTGAAGGATTTGCCACCTCACGTGACATTCGGAGGTCTTAAGAATCAAAGATTGAGAGAGAAAGGAAAAATCTCGAAGGAAGAGTATCACAGAAGACGGAACTCTATTGCCATATCTCGTGGTGAAAAATCAAAAAGCGGTAACCTCAACATGCGTTTAACGGAAAGAATGGAGCTTCGCATCAACACTGGCGAAGATAGAAAGTGGATTTATCCGAAAGTATACATTCCAAAGAAATATCTTGAGAAGTACGGACACCTTCTTGATGGCTCTGCTCCTTACACTGTTCTGATAAAGCGACGCTACGACGGAGGCTATGATGTCCGCATAACTGTTGATGTTCAAACAGAGGTGAAAGAGGGAAGGAGAGTGATAGCCTTAGACATAAATGCAGGTCACATAGATTTTGCTGTTGTGGAAAAGGAAGAACCTGAAGTTATTGCTACAGGCAGAATAGAAGTTCACGAGACGCAATATGTAAGAAGAGGTAAGAGAGAATATCAAATTCATCAAGCAGTTGACAAAATAGGAAATATTGCGAAGTACTATGATGCTGATATTGTCGTTGGAAAACTTAACACAGGCTCATTCAATTCAAATAATAGAAAGGCAAATCGTGAGGTTAAGAACATACCTCAGCATAAGTTCAGGCAATCTCTCAAGAAGTTAGAGCGAAGAGGAATAAAAGTTGAGGGGAAATCTGAGAAAAATACGACAAAGGTTGGAGAGAAGCTTTCACCTCTCGTAGGCTTAGATGTTCATAAGTGTTCAGCAATTGCATTCGCCGTGAAAAGCATAAGCTATGATCTATTTAAGAAGCTTATCACGCTCCTCTCTGTAGTCTCCCCAGATGAAGGCGATGGAAGTCAGAGGGGAAGGCGAAGGAGAGGTAAGCGGGCCGACTGCCCACGCCCAGGGCTGAGAGTGGTGAGGTTCTGGGCGTCGCCTCAGAGCGGCTACCCAGCGATGCCAGGTAGCTGGGGCCTCTCCTTCTTGGAGAGGTTGAGAGCCAACCTACCATGCCTTCGTGTGAAGGTATGTTAGGTTGAGGTGACCTGGGATAAGATGGTTCGGGCTATAGGAAGGGGGAGGAAGCGCTCTCCTATAGGTGAAAGAATAGGACAAGCACTCGGCCCTGGCGGATACTGCATCTGTCCGAAGTGTGGTCATAAAGAGCCTCACAAGCCGGGCATCACTTGCAGAGAGAGAAGCTGTCCTGTGTGCGGCTATCCTCGGATGGTGAGGGTCGGCTCTTATCACTACAGGAGATGGAAAGAGACAGGCGTGCTCGAGTGGTGATGCATTGCTAGACACAAAGGCTCAGCATAAGTCAACGATAGCCGGTGATAGCGATGCTTATTGATGCAGTATTAGAACTCTTGGCGAAAAAGGAGCTGACAATCAAAGAACTTCTCGAAACAACAGAAATCTCAGAAGAAACTCTCACTCTTGTTATCAACCTTCTTTGTCAGTACAGTCTCGCTGAGAAGGCTGGCGAAATAATAAAAATCACCTCTGAAGGCGAAAAATTTCTTGAGTTAAGTACCGATGAAAGAGTACGACTGTTGCCAACAATTTAAGAGCGATGGACGCAAAAACACACATGCTCTTCGGTGTCTGGCTCTGCGAGAAGTTTGACTTCGACATAGAGTATGCAGTGTGGTCTACCGCCCCAGACATAGACTATATGTTTTTGCACCGCTACTGGAGACACCGCTTCTCAACACTTCCACAACTGTATAAAGAGTTCTCTCATCTACATCCAGAGCTCTCAAACGATGACAAAATCGCAATCGCAACGCAGATATGCGGACACTTCCTCTTAGACATATACAACGGCTGGCTCTTCTGCTGGGGTTTTTTCTTTCCAGCAGCACACATTCCGGGCGAAGTCATCAAAGAATACATAGAAGATGCGGCACTTCGAGGCGATGAAGAATTCTACAACAAGCAGCGAGAGCTGTTCGACGAAATCGTGGTGGAAGAGCCTGAGCACTTCATGTGCGCCGCCATTTTTCTGCTGATGGATCACACATTCTTCTGCTCGTTGAGAAAGGGTAAAAAGGCTGTCGAAGCACTCTCTAAATTCTGCGGTAAGGAAATTCTGTGCAAGGCTTGCGCAGTTCATCGTATCAGGAAGTTTGACGAGCTCTACTTCAACTTTCTGAGCGAGTATTTCGCAAAAAGATGACAGAGGCAGCTCGCCGTCTCCTTGCAGAGGAGCAAAAGAGGCTGGAGGAAGCAAAGGGAGAGGTCACGAAATAGCTGCGAGCATGCGGGTGTGAGGGAGAGGTGATGTGTGAATGCACCTCAACCCCAAAGAAGTTATTGAGGAGGGTATAATAAAAATCACGCCATACACAAAGGCTCAGCAAGTAGGAATAGACCTCACGACAAGCGAAGATGTGGTGCTGAAAAAGTGCGAGTGGAAGCCTATTATCCTTAACGAGATACTTCAACTACCATCAGACGTTTTCGCACTCTTAATCTCTCGCTCTACATTCTTCAGGAACGGCATCATCATCATGAGCGGCGTCGTAGACCCGGGCTACGTGGGAAGACCTGTTGTTACGGTTTTCTCTTTCAGAGACGAAGCGGTAATCAGAAAAAACACGAGAGTGGTTCAGGCAATCTTTTTCAAGTGCGACGCAGCATCCTTGTATAGGGGTCAGTATTTCGGCGAGAATCTCTGACCCCCTCTTTCTCCCCTCATCTCCCCCCCACCCCTCCATCTCTGTTCTGGCCTGGTGCAGGGTGATGTTG
>JAGGRR010000019.1 GCA_021159465.1 Methanophagales archaeon | reverse complement strand
TATGATTATTCATAGCAACATTGCATAACATCGGACATACGATTACGCTACGGTGCTTTGCACCTCCGCCCAAATTCCGCAAGAGTCGAACTTCGTATACCCGCAAAACGGCAGTCGCAATTTGAAAGTTCTCGTAAGAAAGTGGTGCTCGCAGTTGCTTCGCAACAGGTGGTGTGGTCCCGCAACGCCCCATTCATAGGAAGCGGGCAGGCTGCTATTGCAGCGTCTCAACCTCTGGTTGCATCAATGCCAACCTTTGTAGTTACCCCATTCTTTGAGGATGGATCGAGTGACGAGCCCCTTACACCCGGTATCGTGACCCCATCTTCACTCCAGCGAACCCGTGTCGCTATTGCGTATTCCACCTCTTCGGGTTTAAATATGTTTACATCAGAATCAACGACCACAACGAGCTTCAAACTCGGATGTGCAGCAAAAGCAGCAATAATCGCATTCTTCGCTTCGCCCTCTACCTCCTTCTCTATCTGCACCACCGCATGTAGATAGCAACAACCTCCTTCTGTCAGTACCACATTCCTCACCCGTGCCACACGCTCCACAGCCCTGTATATTAGTGGCTCATAGGGCACACCCATCAACAGTCTGTGTTCAGCACCAGAAGGGACTATGGCATGATAAATCGGATTCCTTCTATGATATACCCTCGTGAGCTTGATTACAGGCTCCTCCCTTATCTTATCATAAGTACCGGTGATATCCATAAACGGACCTTCCTTTGCCCTATCTCTGCTTATATAACCCTCAATCACAATCTCCGCATGTGGCACTGCCACGCCATTATCCAGCCTGAAGAGTTCCACAGGCTTATTCATCAATACCGATGCATATTCAAACTCCCTGCCTGGTGGTACCCGTGTTGCAGCCGCGAGTAGGATCAAGGGCGCAACACCTATCGCTATCCCCACTTTTAAGTCCTCACCACGTTCCATCGCCTCTCTATGCATCTTATACAGGTGTCGTGGCGGAACGAGCCTCACAGCCAGCCTCTTATTGTCCAGTACCAACATACGATGGATGGAAGCATTGCGTATACCATCCAGTTCCGCAACAACCACACCACCCGTGATATATGCACCACCATCACCATTGAAATATCTCAGTATGGGTAACTTACTCAAATCAGGCTCTTCTATCTCCTCCTTCGTCCCTGAATCCTCTATTATCCTCACTTCACCCCCTTCACCGCTCTCCGGTAATCCAGCGAGGTAGGGTGCGATATTATAAGGTGTTGTGCCAAGCAAATCCGCCAGCACCTCTCTACTGCACACCGCATTCATTATGACCCTGTGGATGCCATCAACAGCATGGAAGAATACAGGCTTATCCTTATATTTCAGTCCGATAGATGCAGCTTCGTAGCGCGATGACACACTGTGCTTAATCTCTATTAGCGCTCCTGTCTCCTTCAACTTATCTTTATATGCCCTCATTCAACATCACCACGACCCCATACATCATAAGGATAAGAAATCGGTCAAAGATCTCTGTTTTGTATCTCCCTCCGCCCTTACCTCTTCTTCTTTTTCTTCCTTTAGTACTTTTTCTACTCTTTCTTCTTCTACTTTTACTTTTACTGACGTTTCTACATTCGCTTCGCTTATCTCACCGATATGCTTATGCTTATCATATCCATCTCCCTTTGTTAGGGTTATGGAATCCTGGTACACGCGCTTCGCTATTTTGGTATCGTTGGTCAAGAACGCGATCTGTGGTATGTCCAGCCGCAGTAACTGCGTTATAGTAACCGCTTTCTGGTGGTTTTTGAAGAAGAACTTCATAAACGGGAGTATATAAAACCTGGCATAGCTCTGCGGGACTTTGCAGTAGGCACTTATCTTCGCTGCTATCTCATCTGTTATCGGTTCATGTCTCCTATCCGCAGCCCGAACTCCTCGCTGCCAGGGCGACCTGAAACGAATACGGGGGTAGCGCATAAAGGATACGCCACAAACCATCAGGCTGGAAGCATAACGCCAGAATTTGAAGTTCTCACGATTGCGTGTCCTGCCTAAAAAGATATCCGCTCTACTGAGGTAACGCAGGGCATGCAATATATCTGCATCTTCCATCAGCTCGCTCGGCAGGTTCTCGTAGACCCAGCTTATACTCTCCTCTGGCGTCTTATCAAGTGAATATAGCGATGCGATAGCTTCCCGGATGTCCGTCACAGTCACAGGTGAGTATATCTTCCTCAGAACTTCAAATATAGTCTCATTAGCGTCTCGCTCGCCCGTTACTATATCCGCCTCTTCTACTCTTTCACCACCTGATGATATAGAGAGTGAGAGTGCCTGTAAGTCGTTAATCGCTGACCTCAAATCACCATTTGCATTGCTTGCCAGGATATACAATACATTATCTTCCACATCTATACCCTCTCTGATGCATATTTTGCGGAGCACACGATAGATTCGTTCTGGTCTTAGCCTTTGAAAACGAATCAGTCTGCAATTTCGCTGTAATGCTTTACCCATCCTGTATAAATCGTTTGCAATCAGGATAACAGGCTGTGAACTCTTCTTTACTATCTCTGTTATCGCTCTTGTTCCTCCACGGTCTTCCTTACCATGCAGGTTGTCCGCTTCGTCCAGAATGATCAGTCGTGTCCTTCTGCTGAACGTGTTACTCCGGGAAGCATGACCCACAATGCTCTTTATCACTCCCTCATTCCTCTGGTCTGAAGCATTCAGCTCTATAACCTCCCAGCCCATATCAGATGCGAGCGCATAAGCTGCAGAGGTCTTACCACAACCAGGTGGCCCATGGAGTATAGCTGCTCTCTTCACTTTTGCACTCTCAGTACCGATATTAATAGCCTCTGCCCATGCTCGCAACTCGCCTATCGCCTTATCATTGCCCACAACTTCACTCAACTTCGCTGGTCTGTACTTCTCAGTCCACTCCCCGCTGCTGCTTATTTGGGTCACTCTGTCCTCTCTTTAATATCAATATCCTCACGCATTTTTAATTTTAAAATTAAAGATTTATTCTTTATTTACTCCCTTATCCCTCTTCCTGTGAAATGCAGAAATACATCCTCCAGGCTTGGTTTCCTCAAATTCACCGCTCTTATCTCTATCCCCTCACGTGCTGCGAGCTCCATAATCGCAGGTATTCTAATATCCGCTCGTTCCATCTTCAATATCACATAGTTGTGATACACTTTCATATTGCGTATGAAATCGAGCTTCTTGAATACCTCTATATTATCGGCATCACCGGCATTGTTCAGCTCCAGACTAACCATATCCGAGCCTATCAAATTCTTCAGGTTCTCCGGTCTATCAAGAGCGATTATCTTACCATGGTCCATGATTCCCACACGGTCACAGAGATAATCCGCTTCTTCCATATAATGCGTGGTCAATACAATCGTTACACCCTCTTCTCTGTTCAACTCCTTTATATAATTCCATATCGTCCTCCTTGTGTGCGTATCCAACCCCAGGGTAGGTTCATCCAGGAACAGGATTCCGGGATGATGCATAAACCCCCTCGCGAGTTCCAGACGACGTTTCATACCACCTGAGTACTTATCCACGAGCAAATCAGCCTTATCTTCCAGCTCGACGAGCTTTAAAACCTTCTCTAACCGTTCCTCACGCTCCTTTCGCTTCATGCCATACATCCTCGCATGAAAATCCAGGTTCTCCCTGCCTGTCAACCGCCAGTCAAGAGCGGGTTCTTGAAATACGACCCCTATAGCTGCTCTCACACTATCTTTATGCTTAGTGACATCAAAACCTGCAACCCTTGCAAATCCAGAAGTGGGTTTCAGTAGCGTGGTCAATGTCTTTATCAGGGTTGTCTTACCTGAACCGTTTGGTCCAAGCATTCCAAATATCTCTCCGTTTTCCACATTGAAAGATATGTGGTCAAGAGCAACGATAGCACCACCCCTATTATCAAATCGCTTTGTTAAATTCTCCACTTCTATCGCTTTCATCACCACATTCTCTTTAATTCTCTTTAGTTTATTAGTAAACATCCAGTTCAAATCCAACAACCGGATAGTCCAGCCCGAAATTGAGGAGCACCTGAGGGTGTATCTCGCCAAATACGCCCTTTTTATGGCCATCTATCATTATATCTGCTCGTCTGCCTGCTAAGAAGGCATCATCAGCAGACTCCACCACCTCTACTGCTCCATCTCTATCTCCATTACCATGACCCAGCTCCTTCAGCACTGCATCCACCACCGATTTAACCTCCGCGAAGTTAGCAGTTGCATGTATAGATAGAGAAGCAAGATGCTCTTGCTCCTTGAAGTCCTTTATTACGGGACCAACCTCGAAGATACGCTGTGGCATGTCCCGATGCTTATTAGAGGCAAGGATTTCGAGCAAATTCGGTAATATCGAACATCGTAGCATTGTAAGCTCGCTACTGATAGGTGATGCAACCTTTATAGCACCAGATTCCTTGTCCTGTGCTCGCTGCATCAGTTCAAACTGCTTCCTCGCTGAGGTCAATATGAAAGTAATCACCTCAAAATAGCCTAATCCGGTCATAATCTCTCTTATTATGCTCTTACGCTCCTCAACTGGATGCTCCTCGCCTATAACTGAAACTGAGGTCGTGGGATTCTCTGGCTTTATCCTGTTATAACCATACCCAATGGCTATATCCTCAATTATGTCCCGGGTATGGATTATATCATACCGATAGGCAGGCATTTTCAATTCTATCTTGCCGCCGGGAATGACCTTTGCATCAAACCCCATCCGTGCACAGCTCCGTTTGCACTCTTGTTCCCCCAGTTCTATACCAATAAGCGAGTTGATATCGTCCATTGATATCTCCATCTTCTTGGGCTCTAAACGCGGGGTTTCATTATCCCCATCCGGGTAGTGTATTGATACCGATTGGATTCGTCCACCGCGTTCAACGAGTGCAGAAACTACGATATTAAGGGCGATTGAGACGTTCATATCCATGCCGGTAACATCTATGAATATGTCTGTGGTGGATTCGGTCACCCTTGTCAGCTCGGCATTGATAATAGGAGGGAAAGATAGGGTATTTCCTATGGAATCCAGAATCAATGGATATTTATCCTTACCTTTGAGAATATAACCGTATGCAACACCTTTTGGATGCCGTGCTAAGATCTCTGACAGGCTCATCTCTTCTTTATAATCAAGTGGTATAAAAGCGAATCCAGGGTCTGCCGCGAGATATTTGAATGGTGGTTTTATTTTCTTAAGGTCATGCAAGCCTATCGCAATCTTCGCTCGGTTTCGACCGATTCCACGGTGCAAATGCTCTTGAAGCTGCATCAACGATTCTATTGCATTTGAATCAAGATGAACATCCTTCGCAACACCACAAGCGATATAGGGTCGAACTGCCCTTACCGAAGGGTCTACAACCATCTCGATGCCTGACTTCTCCACCTCGTAATGTACCAACCCGGGCTCAACCTCCAGAAATTGCCTTAACGCCCGAGCGACACCTTCCACACTGAATAAATCCGGGCGGTTAGGGAAGAACTCCACATCCATATACTCCGATTCTACACGTTCTACATCTGCGGGCATCAACGGCATTTGCTCTTTTATCCGCTCAATGCTTATTCCTGTTAGGCTCTCCAAATCACTATAAGGCAATCTTATTACGGGCATCTTCACTATACATAAAATAAATATAATATAAACGCGTATTAAAAACTTACAACCAGCCTTTTTCCTCTATAAACTCTTTTACTTTGTCCACACACTCTTCCACGGACATCCTCTCTGTATCCACAATAACCTCAGGATTCAAAGGCTCTTCATACGGTACATTTACACCTGGTACTGTCGCTCCTTCATCCACTGCCTTCTTATAGATGAAGGCAGGTGCATGTACCGCTATCCTGGTACTCTCCCGCTTCATGCATGTCTCCAGAGAGCACTTCACGTACACTTCTGCGAAATTAGGGATGCTCTTACGGGCTCTCGCTCGGTATCTACTCCTGTTCGCCGTGGCATCTATTATCACCGGCTTACCACATTCAATCACCATCAACTTTGCCATATAAACCAGAGCAGCATATACAATCTCACGTTCTTTCTCCGAATATGATGGCTCTGGTGTTATAAATCGCCTTATCTCATCGAGCTCAAGCACCTTCACGTCTACTTCAGCGTCTACCAGTATATCGCGCACTTTCTGCGCTATTGAGGTCTTACCACTACCCGGTAAACCTGTTATCCATATTGCCCAGCTCATCTTGATGCTTGAT
>JAGGRR010000018.1 GCA_021159465.1 Methanophagales archaeon | reverse complement strand
TCAACCTCAACTTCAACTACATCCTCATATATGCCTGAGGTTGTGGAGCAGCAGGCGAAAGCTCTTGGGTTACCACTGATAATGGAACCGGAGCTGGAGCGTGGGAATCTTGGTGCTGCTTTGAGAGAGGCGAAAGCGAAGTATCAGATAGGAGGTATTATCTCAGATATTAGGGATGATGAAGCCGCTAAAGATAGAATAGAGCGCACTGCGGCAGAAGAAGGTCTGGCACTATTATCACCATTGTGGCATACCAACTATGAGACAGAACTGCGGCTTGCTCTTAGTTCGTTTGAGGTGATTCTATGTGCGGTACCCGTTGAGCACAGGGCATGGCTTGGCAAACGGATAACTCCCTATGATAGTGATATTGAGTGGCTGGTGAAGCATAGAGGCGAGTATCAAACCTTAGTGCTGAACGGTCCAATGTTCAGTGGTAGAATAGAGATAGTAGCGAGAGAAGAGGAGGTTATTGGTGCTGATACCGCGACAGTGCAATTGCGGTTGCGATTGGTAGAGAAGGAAGCGGAGACGAAGACGAAGACGGAGATATGCTCTGGCTCATCTTTGCGCTTCTGACCGCATTCTTTGAATCCTTGAAGGATGTCTTCAGCAAGAAATGTTTAAGAGAGAGCAAGAGCAATGAGTACGTGCTGGCATGGGCATTACCCTGCTTTGCACTACCGTTTCTACTGCCTGCTCTATTATTCACCGGTATTCCCGCACTGGGCACGCGATTCTGGCTGGCGCTGTTCTCCGGCTCAACTCTGTATGTAGTAACGCTAATCATGTATATGCGAGCGATAAAAATCTCTGAGCTCTCTATTACTGTGCCTATGCTCACATTTACACCACTGTTCATGCTCGTGACATCGCCATTAATAGTGGGTGAATTCCCAAACGTGGGTGGTATCATCGGTATTCTCATGATTGTCGCGGGCTCATATCTGTTAAATGTGAGCAAGAGGGTACACGGGTATTTTGCACCATTCAAAGCGCTTGTGAGTGATAAAGGTGCGAGGTTGATGCTTTTGGTTGCTTTTATATGGAGTATAACATCCAATATAGACAAGATAGGGCTGTTGAACTCATCGCCGTTGTTCTGGGTCATCGCTGTTGACTCGGTAGCTGCGTTACTGCTATTACCACTGGTCATAGCGATAGCAAGAAAAGAGCAGATTAGCATGAATGGACAAGGTTTATTGAAAGTAGGGCTATTTGGGGGTTTGACTTCCATCTCACAGATGACTGCTATCTCGCTCACACTCGTTGCATACGTGATTGCAGTGAAGCGAACGAGTGCGATAATGGGCGTTATCTTCGGCTATTCGATCTTTAAGGAGTCGGGCATAAAGGAACGGTTGAGTGGTGTCATGGTGATGATTGCGGGCGTTTTGTTCATTACACTATCTCAAGGAATATAATGCACTTAACTTAAGAATAACATCAATTCAATTGTCTCAATCATCAAAACCCGGACAAAATCCATTCCCAGTTTTAACTCAGGAATTTAAGATATAGGAGACTCACCTTCACATTAGTGGTCCATCAACTTTTATCATTATCTTTAAGTTAAC